>DATMXV010000293.1:0-28072 GCA_035561335.1 Desulfitobacteriaceae bacterium | reverse complement strand
TTATTATACTTATCTATATTTTATTTGTCAATTAACTTAGCAAAAATATCTCTTACCCGGTTTATAACGGATATAGTCCGGCATCGTTGACCATGCGAAAATCGGCGGCAGTATCACGGCCACTAAATGTGAGATAGTTTCCGATAATCAAACCATTGGCGCCGGAAAGCAGTAAATATCCCTGAAAATCGCGCAGATTCAATTCCCGGCCACCGGCAGGCCGAATAATTGTCTCAGGAAGGATAAAACGAAAAACAGCAAAGGTTTTGATCACCTCCAGCGGCAGCGGCGGTATCATCCCTGCCAAAGGTGTACCTTGGATAGGTACTAAAATATTGATTGGAACAGAGGCGGGCGCAAAGCGGCGCAAGGCGAAAGCCAGTTCCAGGCGGTCCTGCCAGGTTTCACCCATGCCGATAATACCACCGCTGCAAAGTTCCATCCCGGCAGCTTGAGCTGCAGTTAGAGTTGCAACTCTTTCTTCATAGGAATGAGTAGTGCAGATACTAGGATAAAAGCGCCGGCTTGTCTCCAGATTGTGTGCATAGCGTTTTACTCCGGCCTTGGCCAGAGATATACATTGAGCTTCCGAAATCATTCCCAGATTGGCGCAAACCTGAAGGCCGGTCGCGTCGATGACAGCTTCAATGGCCGAGAGGATTGCCGCAAAGTCGGAAGGCTGACTGATTCCTTTACCGCTGGTTACGAGGCTGACCCTTTTGGCCCCCTCACGCTGAGCTTGCCGTGCCGCAGCGATAATTTCCTTACGTTCGCGTAAAGGATAAATCGGCGCGGACGTAAGATAATGGGCTGATTGAGCACAAAACCTGCAATCTTGCGAACACCGGCCCGACCGGGCGCTGATAATACCGCACATATCCACGCCGTCTCCGGCAAAAGTGTGTCTGATCTTATTAGCATAGGCTGCTAACAGAGGAATATCAGGTATAGCAACTTCTGTAAGAGCCATTGCGTCGTCCATGCTAATCTGATACCCGGTCAACACCGCTTCCCCCAATTGCGCAACATTATGAAAATCCAAAATCATTTCCTCCAGATATTGTTTAAATGATTCTACGTTAAATGTTTACTTCAATCCATTCCATAAATTGGTGGACCATTTCAAAGGCAAAGTCAGGGTTCATATCCAATACACGTTGCCTATTCGTTGTATTTGCCCAGATAGCGCCAACCGAAATTGTGCCTGCTTCCTTTGCGGATATGATATCGTAGGCCATATCTCCCACATAGGCAACCTCTCGGGGGTTAAAATTCCATAAAGAGATTATCTTCTTAAGATTAGCCGGTTTATTGGCGCCGTTTGCCGAACCGGTTTGCACTATCTCAAAATACTTCTCTAACCCGGAGTGTCGTAAAGAAATTGTCATAGTACCCGGACCCTTTCCTGATACTATTCCTAATCTTAGGTTCTGCTTAATCAATAAAGATAATAATTCCTCAATTCCGGGAAAAGGCTTACTGTATTCCAGATGGGCCTTATCATAAATATCCAAGTAATGCTGAAGGCTTTCTTCCCACTTTTCCGGCAGGAGTTTTTTTAAAACACCCTCTTCCGAAGGCCCGAACAAATCTTTTATTTCCCTATCCGAATATTCACGTCCGGTAAACTTTAGCAAGGTACTGCGAAACCCTATGTAACACAGCGGTAAGGTATTAAGCAGTGTTCCATCCAGATCGAATATAAAACCCCTGAGTTTCATGCTGAATCTCCCCTAAATTTTCCACAGCCTGCTGCAGCCATTTTGAATGATTGAGTAAATCCCGCCAGGTGAACAATACGATTACATAATTCAATGTAGGAAATACCGGCAGCTGATGCCTCCTGGGGAATTAAACTGGTCGGTGTCATTCCGGGAAGGGTGTTTGCCTCAAGACAAATAAATTCTCCCTTTTCATTCAGGATGAAATCTATCCTTGAATATGCTCCTAAGCGTAAAATACCATGTACTAATAAAGCAAGACTTTGGACTCTCCCGGTATCATTCTCCGAAAGATTTGCCGGACATATCTCCTGAGTTAAACCTGACTGGTATTTATTTTTATAATCATAAAACCCTTCTTTGGGGATTATTTCGATTACCGGTAAAGCTTTACCATTTAATATCCCTACAGAAAATTCCCTGCCTGAAATCATCTGTTCAATCAATACATTTGATTCAACCTTTTTAACATTGCTGACAGCTATTTGGAGTTCCTCAATATTCCGGACAATCGATACCCCTATGCTTGAACCTGCACTACAGGGCTTAACAACACACGGTAACCCGATTTTCTCTGCCACAATTTCTACCGGTATAGAATCAGCAGTAAAAACCAGCCATTCGGCTGTAGGTATCTCAGCCTGACGTAACAGCTTTTTGGTTAAGTCCTTATCCATTGCCAACAGGCTTCCAATATAACCGGTTCCGGTGTATTTAATGCCTAAGACATCAAATGCAGCTTGTATCTGCCCGTTTTCTCCCATCGCACCGTGCAGCGCCAAAAACACAACATCAGCAAATTGACAAAGCCCTAAAACATTTTTCCCGATCAGAGAGTTCCCATTGTCATTTCTGCTTTTTATTAAACTAAGATCAGGTTCTGTCTTCCTTACCTGATAAGAATACAATTTTCCATTTAGATTATCGGCGAATAAGTTTTCAAATTCATTTTCACTGGCAGAAATACCTTCATATACATCCAGCAAAAGCACACGGTGACCAGCCTCTCTCAGGGCATTAGCAATTAGACTACCGGAAGCTAACGAAACTTCTCTTTCCGGACTCAAACCTCCGGCTAGTACCACGATTTTCATATCTCCACCTCGCCAAAAAGTTTTGACTCTGATCATACCTGTGCAATCCCTTTAACTTATTACAGCTATATTCTTTACAGCCCCAAGTATTCGTTCACAACCAGTACATGCACATCGGTAAGTCTGGGCTTTTTCTCAAGGATAGTGGTGATCCGGCAGATCCGGTCCGGCGTGTCGCAGTCCGTGCAAAAACCGGTTTTGGCACAGGGTGTGCTCAGATTAAGACGTTTGGTGTTAGGCGGGGAGGCATATGCTTTAATTCGCCGTAAGGCCTCCTCCGTATTGTCGGCAAGCTTATTTCGCCCGGCTACTACGATAACTTTTTTAGGACCGAAAATCATGGAGGCCACCCGGTTGCCGGTGGCGTCAATATTAACCAGACTGCCTGTAAGGGTAAGAGCGTTAGTTCCGGTCAGAAAAAGGTCGCTGGTAAGCTGCCGGCGCATGATAGACAGCTTGTCTTCCAGAGAAAGTCCCGGTACCCCGTGAATAAGTAATTCTTTTCCCGTTTCGCTTAACGCCTCAGCCACGTTCAGATCAGCCACAGATAAAGAACCGCCGAAACCAATGGTTTTTGCTTCTCCTGCCTCACTGATGATATAATCATACGCTTCCTGTCTTGTTCCACAATAAACTGCTGTGAAACCGTTTTCATTTAGGGCTTTTACCGCTTGACGGCATTTTAACTCAAAATTCCAATTTGCGAGATCGTCTGTTAAACCCATAATTGCCTCCTCCTGTCTTATATCTTGTCTGATTGGGTTTCGACCTTTATCACATTATTCCTTTTAAAAAAATTATTTTATAAAGAAAATAAATTCAACATATGACAGTCTGTTTTACTTGTTCCTCAGAAAAATCCTGCCCTGCTAAGACAGAGAGGTATTTTTGGGCAAATACAGCCGCCCCGAGGGCCCCGGCATAGATTGTGTCCAACTTAACCTGGCTGATTGGGTGTCCCAGAACATCCTCCAGGGCTTTTTGCATACCGACATTATTGGAAACTCCCCCGGAAAAAACCAAATCAGGCTCGAGTCCGATCCGGTTAAGGAGGTTACGTACACGGCGGGCTGTGGCAATATGAATACCGGCGGCAATGTCTGCCCGTTTCTCACCCTTAGCCTTTAGGGATATTACTTCCGATTCGGCAAAAACCACACACTGGCTGCTAATATCTGAAGGATTGGCAGCCTTCAATGCTTCAGCGCCCAATTGCTCTAATGTCAAGTCAAGCAGAAGGGCTACTTTCTCCAGGAACCTCCCGGTCCCGGCAGCGCATTTGTCATTCATCACAAACTCCACCACTTTCCCTGACCTCGGGTCCACCTTGATCGCTTTGGAGTCCTGCCCGCCGATATCGATTATTGTTTTTGCCTTGGAATTAAGATAATGCGCCCCCATGGCATGGCAGGAGATTTCTGTTACTATCTGGCGGGGTATCTCGCCAAATTCCAGGGAAATCCGGCCATAACCCGTACCGACGATGTACTTAATATCTGATTCCTTCAAGTTCGACTGTCTAAGCAACTTACTTAAAAGTTTATCAGCCGTTTGCTGCATGTATACCCCTGTTGGTGTTATTGCCGTATAGATTTGTCCGTCAGATACAAGTACTCCTTTACCAGTCCGTGAACCCAAGTCAAAGCCGATAACCTTGTCGGCGCTGAAAGCGGATATCTGTTCAGAGTTAATAACCTCTTCTATTTTCACTAATATCACCTCTTTTTATTTTTAGGAAAGCATTTCGACAAAAGCTTTCACCCTGGTTAAAATCTGACCGCTGGGCATTCCAATTTGGAAAGTCCCCTCCAGACTAATACAGGGAACCCCTTTTTTGTGGAAGTAATCCCGCCACATCTCCCTGGCCACACTGCCGAATGAACAACCAAGATAACCGTAGAGGATCAGCCCTTGGGCATTCACCTTCTCGATTTGATCTTCGATTACCTGCCGGCTATAAACAGATGCCCCCGCCCATTCGCCTTCGAGTACAAAACGGGCCAACGATTCTACCGGAGGCACATCTTCCCGGTAATTTCTGGAGTAAGGGGTACTAACAAAACCTAAGAGGGCGCCTCCAGCCTCATCAACCGCATGATAAAGGCCAAATTCCTGGCCCCTGCCTCCGGCCCAGACCAGAGGGATAATTTTATCTTCGCCCTCTAACAGGGGAGCGTTTTCCATTTCCTCAATTAGCTGGTCCAGCAACTCGGTAAACTCTTCGGGTTTTCCGAAATAGGTTGTCAATCCCCCAAGCAAATACATTACTGCAAGGCTGCGGATATAGAGGGGATGTTTAAGCCTGAGTTCCATAATTCTTCGCATCTTGGCCAGCAACCGGTTTCTGCGTTGTATTTCATATCTTAATAAATCCTCATTTAACCCCTTACCATCCGTCAACCAATCAGCTACCCTGTAGATTTCTTCCACAAAAAATTCAACAAGCTGTTCGTACCGTTCACCTTTAACTCCGGGACCGCGGTAGACCACATCAATGTTATGGACATCATAGCCTTCTTTTTTCATTACTTCCCAGGCTAAATTAAACGGTTCGCACATGGCGCCTGTACCTAAAATACGTTTGATGCCATACGCTTTGCGCCGGTGCCATTCACCGATAACCGATTTGACCATGGAGCATGATTCCTGCGGCAGCTGGTAGTAATCCTCTGCCACAGTAATCGCATCGAGACCGGCTAAGCGGCCCATTTCACCATAGGAAACCGGGATGGTATCACAGGCGTATATCAGGGGTACCTCCCAGCTTCCCATGGCCCAAACAGCATTTTTCCCCTTCTTGTAGGCCTTCTCAGCGTCATAGACATAAGAAGCAGTAAGGTCAAACAGTCTGCCAATGGCTTTTGAATAACCGTGAACGTCATCCCGGCTATATTTAAGATAATCAAGCTGACTTTGGATTTCCCTGGCTGTCATTAACTTCATCACCCCTTTCTCTCAGCACTTCAATGAAGGCTTCGATTCTGGTCTTTAACTGGCCCTGGTCGCTTTTGGAATAATCAACCGGTATCTCCAGGACCGGTATGCCCAGCTTCTGAAAATGCCTGAAAAACTCATGTTTGGTTTGGCCGTAACAAGGGCAAAACTTGAGGTAAACATACAAAATGCCATCTACATTATATTCCTCAGCCAGTTTCCCGGAAAAATCAACCCTGTCCTGCAGGGGCTTCATGCGTGCGCAAGGCGCCTGGTCCAAATAACCATCGGCCAGTGCCTGATATGGGTCGCCATCCTCAGAAATTGTATGGTAAACATTTTTCAGGCCTGTGCAGTGGTCTTCTGCCACAACCCGAGCCCCAATTTCTTCTTCTATGAGTTCGAGCAACCTCCGGTCACCGTCAGCAACTATACCCCCGGACATCAGCAGACGGATTTTTCTTTCTCCCTGATCAGGGATTGCCGCCAGTTTGTGATAAATTTCCTCATAAAACAGCAACAGTTCTTCAGGCGGCAGGTAATAGTAGCCTTTAATTAAATCCAGGAAGTCTTGGCCGGTTAGCGGCGGATTGTTACGCTTGCGCAGTTCGGAGATTTTCTTCAAGACAACCTTCAGCTTATTATTAAGAGCAATCTGCCTGCGGATCTCACTCTCTGTAACTTCGTTACCCGAGAGTCTCTCCAGATCTTGTTTAAAATTCATAATCTCGCTGCGGTAATAGCGGCGTGAGGATTCTCTGTCCTTTAACCTGGGCAGGATGAAAATGTCCGTCGGAGCAAAGAATTGACCGATGGCCTCGCTTACCTTCTTGATGCAGTCGCAGGTGTAGAAAGTATAGACCTTATCCAAAACCCGGTAGAGCGGATCCCCTTCTTTGAAAGCTCCCAGAATACTTTTAGTGAAATCACAAAACACGCTTTGCGTAATTTGTTCACCGCTGGCTACAATATCGGTACTGCCTGATTTAAACAGTCTGAGATGGGAAACTCCCGCTGCATTGATCAGTTCCAGCGGTGTATAGGAGCACAGGTATCCTACTTTCCTGGTAGTAATTGCCCCTGTAATCAAGGCCTCCTGCTGTTTGGCAATCCGGTTTTCCAAATCAGTCAGGTCCAGTTTATAGGCCCCTGCTTCATTCTTTATCAAACTGCTACCGGCAGCCAGGTATTTCTGGGCATAAAGGGCTGCCCCGAGTGCCCCGGCATAGATGGTGTCTAATTTAACATCACTGATTGAATATCCCAGAAGTTCCTCCAGAGCTTTTTTCATTCCGATATTATTGGAAACTCCTCCCGAGAAGACTAACTCCGGCTCGATCCCAACCCGGTTGAGAAGATTCCGTACGCGTCGTCCTGTTGCCTGGTGAATACCGGCAGCTATGTCTTCCCGCGTCTCTCCTTTTGCTTTAAGGGAAATTACTTCCGATTCGGCAAAAACCACGCACTGGCTGCTGATCTCTGCTGGCTTTTGGGCTTTTACCGCTTCCTGACCCAACTCATCTATGGTCAGGTCAAGCAGATCAGCTACCCTCTCCAGAAACCTGCCCGTACCGGCGGCGCATTTATCGTTCATCACAAACTCTGCTACTTTACCCGTTTTGGGGTCCACTTTGATGGCCTTGGAGTCCTGACCGCCAATGTCGATTATTGTTTTTACGTTCGGATTAAGGTAGTAGGCCCCCAGGGCATGGCAGGAGATTTCTGTTACTACCTGGTGGGGTATGCCTTCAAACCTCAGCGCTACCCGGCCGTAACCGGTTCCTACAATATACGAAATATCAGACTGTTTCAAATTGGCTGCAGTTAAGACCTCCTCGAAAAGTTCATCAGCGGTTTCCTGCATATTCAGACCGGTTGCCGTCAGGGCAGTATAGATTTCTCCGGCTGCCAGAAGGACTGCTTTACCCGTTCGTGAACCGATATCGATACCTATTACCTTGGTATCGTTAATCGTTGAGCTAAGTTGATCATGGATAATTTCGTCTACCTTCATTAAATTCACCTCTTCCAGAATTTTGATTGGAAAGTTAGAATGATCCTTGTCAAAATACAAAGGCCAGGTGAAAACCCTTTTATAGGTTTTGACCCAGCCTCTAGTTTCCTAGTCAACCTTTCTCGTTTGTTGTTTTAGGATTTAACTGATTTTCTTATAAGAGCCTTCTTGTAATTGATGCGCCCGATCTGTCCGCTCCCATGGCAAATCCAGCTCAATTCGCCCAAAATGACCGTAACTGGCGACTTGCCGGTAAATCGGACGGCGAAGATCAAGTTGCTCAATAATCGCCGCCGGGCGCAAATCAAAGTTCCCATTAATTAATTCCAGCAGCTCCCGATTGGTCAGGTTACCGGTACCGAAAGTATCAACAAAGACTGAAATCGGCCTGGCTACGCCAATAGCATAAGCGATCTGGACTTCAACCCGCCGGGCTAAACCGGCGGCGACAATATTTTTTGCCACATACCTGGCAGCATAAGCTCCTGAACGGTCAACCTTAGTGGGGTCTTTACCGGAAAAAGCTCCGCCGCCATGCCGGGAATAGCCGCCATAAGTATCAACGATTATTTTTCGTCCTGTCAAACCGGCATCACCATGGGGACCGCCAATTACAAACCGGCCGGTAGGGTTAACCAAAATTCTGATCCGGTCATCAAAATACTTCTCAGGAATAACTTCCCGGATAACCAGTTTTTCCAGATCCGCCCTAATCTGCTTCAATTCAACTTCCGGAGCATGTTGGGCTGAAATAAGTACCGTATCCACCCGGACCGGGTCCAAACCTTTATAATCGACAGTAACCTGGGTTTTTCCATCGGGCCGCAGATAAGTTAAACGACCATCCTTGCGTACAGCTGCCAATTGCCGGGCCAGACGATGTGCCAGAGCAATTGGGGTAGGGAGAAACTCCGGAGTTTCATCAGTAGCATACCCAAATACCATCCCCTGGTCACCTGCCCCAAGCAAATCCCCCTTATCTTCATTCCCACTGGATTGCATTTCCAGAGCCCGGTTAACTCCCCGGGAAATATCCGGTGATTGCTTATCCAGAGAAATCAGGACTGCTGCACTTTTCGCATCCAGACCGTATTCAGACTTTGTATAGCCCACCTCAGCGATTGTCTCCCGCACTACATTTACCAAGTCAACAGAAGCCTGTGAAGTAATTTCTCCAGCCAACAGCACCAACCCGGTGGTGGTACTCGTTTCAACAGCCACCCGGGAAAAAGGATCCTGAGTCAGGAAGGCATCAAGGACAGCATCTGAGATCTGATCAGCCAGTTTATCCGGATGTCCCTCTGTGACAGATTCTGAAGTAAAATAATAACCTGATTCAGTCATAATTACCTCCTCCTCATATTGTAAGAAACAATTCCTTAGCCTTCAGTTTACTGAGCAACTAAAAGCAATATTTAATTCCGAGTTATTTGATTTGTTTAACTGTATTTTAAATGTTATTCTTTATCTTGTCAATTAAGAAAGTTTCAACTGCACACAAGGATGACCAGTCTATTTCTCCGGACATCCTTGAGAGCAACCGCAAGAGCTTTGGTCTCCGGCAGGCCGGCATGAACCGCTAATTCCAGGTATGGTTCCTCTCAAAAGTTTTCCTCTCTTTGCATAAGCTTCAAGAGCTTTATCTATCGGACCCGATAACACAAAGGGAATAATCCCTTTGCTTTGTAATGCCCTGCCGGCTCCAGGACCAATCTGATTAACTAACACTATGTCAACATCCGCAAGCAGATCTACCGTTCTGTCAACAGTTTTGTCATTATGCCCGCCTGTACATAAGGGCTTGTTTAATCTGTGTTCAAGAAGTTTAAATGATCCCCCTTCATCTACTTCGTAAATTAAAAATACTTTGGTCCGGCCGAAGTGTTCATTAATGGAAACTCCGTCCGTACTTGCTACAGCAACTTTTGACAAAATATTCACTCCCTCTCGTTAATAAATCGATTTTGGCCTACCGGCAAACCGATTCAATACTTTTTACAGATCTTGACTACAACAAGAATTATCCCCCCCAAGCCTAAGACCAAAGCCGGAGTCCAAAAAACCGCTTGCAATGCCAGCGTATCACCGATTAAACCGCCCAGTACCGGGCCTATAATACTGCCTATAGCCACACTCAGGCTGAGCATAGCGGCAATTTTGCCCGTTTGCCCTTGGGCCATAGTCATGCGGGTGAAATTGTAAAGGACCAGCAAACCGGTGCCGCAGCCGAACAAAACAGCAGCCGCCCAAAAAAAACCGGTGCTTTCAGTTATAGCCATCAGGCATGTACCAGAGATAATCAGGAAACAGCCGCCGCCAAAAATCCAGCCCGATCTGAACAGGTTTAAGAGTTTTCCGCCGCCCAGGACTATGACTGTTGTTGCGGCTCCCTGAAAAAGAATCAGCAATGAAGTAGTCTGTACGGACAGTTGGAAGATTTCTATTGCCACCGGAACCACAAAAGTCCGGAAATTAGCTAAGGAAAGAGAGATAAAACCTTCTACCAGCATTAGTTTCAACAGAAAGCCGTCAAATAACATCTCTTTTAGCTGTACCAATTGTCCGCGGGGCAGGTTCAGAATATCACTGCCTGAATTGGGAATAACCCCCTGCTTTCGGCTTAGAGAGAAGCCGATACACAGACCTAAAATAACGCTTATTACCAAAAATGTCCCGAAAAATCTGAAGTTCTCAATTAGACAGCCTCCTAAAACAGGACCTAAAAGGTGAAACCCCAGTAATACTGAGCCCCGCTGCCAACTTGACTGATTAGCGTTCCAAGCAGGTAATTGCTTGAGAAGACTGGCTTGCAGACTCATGAAGCTTACCGCTTGCGTCATCCCCTGAAAAACCATTATCAGTATTAAAGAATAAGGTGAACCGGCCTGGGTTAACAATAAAATTGAAATGATGTTTAAGCCGGTGCTGTACATATAAAGTTTTCTTGTCCCATAGCTGTCTATTAAAAAACCGGAAGGAAGAATAATTAATATCCGACCAATACTGCCAATACCGGTAACCAATCCCAGCTGGGCAACCGTAGCCTTTAAAGCCAGGGCATAGAGGGGAACGACCAGCTGCAAAATCCCGGCAGCCGCACCGGTTAATAAGTTAATCATTAAGAATTTTAAAAAAAACTGTTTACTCTGACCTTGTGTTTCCATCATCTTATCCTTGATTCCCGATATTATAGGGGTCACTATTAACTTGACACCATTCAGAAATTTGCTATGGCTCTCTGTTTAGCATAACTTTTAATGAAGTTTATCCATTACAGTAATAGAAGAGGAGTGGAATATAACCACTCCAGTTTCTTTAAAATTAATAAATGCGCTTCTGCGACATGAGCTGCTTTGATTTTTGCTTACCTCTGTTCAAATTGATGTGTGAGCATATCAGACAGCTTTACTTCTCCCGGCTTAAGATTACCACTATTGACCAGATCGTCAATCCAAGGCTGGACTTGCTCTTCAGGAATATCTGTGGTTTTGGAGTAGTAATGGCTTCCGCTGGCAGGCGCACCGATGAAGTCAGCGGTTATTTGGGCTGCCTCATCGGGATTTTCATTAGACCAGTTTTGAGCCTTAGTCATGGCATTGAGGAATTTTTTAATGGTATCCGGGTTTTTACTGATATAATCATCAGTAAAATAATACAGATAAATACCGGCAGCAGTTCCCAGCCCTGCATCAGACGAATCTCCAACCAGTGTCAGACCGGCATCGGCAGCCATCTTGTAAAATGGCGGGTGTACCCCGGCTATATCAATGTTACCCTGCTGAAGGGCCTGTAAGGCCGCCTGATCGGTATCAAAAGCCACAAAATTAAGCCTGTCCCTGCCTATTCCGGTCTTGTCTGTAATAGTGCTGAGGAGGAAGGTTGTGCAAGTGGGAATAAGACCATTTGCCGACAGTTTCTGCCCCTTTTTGTAGTCGATCAAGTCTTTCCAGGTTTTGATACCGGTATCCGCCTTGACGAACCATCTCATATGACGGTATTTGGGATCCACTTCCGGACCGGGCTCTACGATCGAACGGCCAACCCCTTTGATTTTTGCACCGCCGGCCACAAATGTGGCAATAGCATTCGGATGCTGTTCGGCAAAATCATTATTCCCATTCAGAACCGAGGGCAGTATTTCCGTCGGCTTCAATTCGCCTGTAAATACAAGCTTCAGGCCTTCTTCTTTAAAAAAACCTTTCTGATCAGCCACCAGTATCGGAGTGGATGTGCAATTCTTTCTGGTATAGGTTTTTATTGGGATAAGGTCCTTATCGTCTGTCCCCCCGGCGCCCGCCTGAGCGGAAGCAGCCGTGTCGGAAGGCGCTCCCACCTTCGTTTTCCCCAAATAAGCACCGACACCTACGCCGATTAAAACAACTACAACAACAATCCCGATGATCCATAACTTGATATTTCTTTGTCCTGACATAACCTTCCCCTCCATATTATCTTAGTCTGATTTTTATCCTGAGCAGTTACTTTTAGTTGCCCTGAAAAGCGGATTCCTTCCATACCAGGAAATGTCTCTCCAGTTTTGTAAACAAGACATTGATTATGACACCAAGCACTGAGATGAAAAGAATGATCCCATACATCAGGGGAATCTGGAAAGCATAGTTGGCAGAAAGATAATACCAGCCGAGTCCCTTGGTCGAACCGACCATTTCTGAGGCAATCAGCATAAAAAATGAGATCTGCGCACTTATTTTTATACCGGTAAAAATACTCGGTACTGTTGCCGGCAATATTACCTTGAAGAAAAGCACTCTTCTGTTCGCTCCCATGGAACGTGCGGCTTTTATCATATTGGGGTCAATACCTTTGGTACCGGAGATGGTGTTAAAAATCAGCGGCCACTGGGCTACCCAAAAAATAACAGCTACTTTTTCCAAATTACCAATCCCGAAAATAATCATAAAAATCGGGAAAAGAGCAAACGGGTTTAGTTTTTCCAACATCCTTAAAAACGGCAGTAATGCTTTTTCAAAACTTTTGAAAAACGTACCAAGCAGAAAACCTGTGGGTATTCCAACAACCAGGGCCAGTAAATAGCCCAGGCCCGCTCTGCCAAGACTTACCCACATATGAATAAAAAGTTCTCCCGACCCGGCAGATTTAATCATTGCCAGCAAAATCAGGGTTGGCGGTGGGATCACTACACTGGTTACTAAACCGGTCCTGGAGGCAATTTCCCAAAAGGCTAAAAACAAGATAATGGATAAACTGCCGAAGATGATTTTTTTGATTATAACAGTAATCTTATTCACAAAGTACTATCCGCCCCCTTTCCTTAGATATTAACTTGAAGTCAATTAATCAGGGCTTACCTCCTTCCATATTATTATATCTTCCTCTAAATATTGGAGAAAATAATTGACCCCCAGGCCCATTATGGCAACCAAAATGGCGGAAAGATAAATCCGCGGAATAAATCCCATGTTCATGGCATTATGAATAAGCCAACCCAGTCCTGAATCAGCGCCAAGCGTTTCCGCCCCTATCAACATCATGAAGCAGATGGTCATTCCCGTCCTCATTCCAGTCATAATAGAAGCCAGGGCCCCGGGGATAATGATTTTGAAAAAGATCGTCACATTATTGGCTCCCATTGATCTGGCGCTCTTGATCAAACTCGGGTCCACTTGCTGGACACCGACTATAGTTGTAAACAAAATCGGCCAGAAAGCCGCCCAGAGCATGACAGCATATATCCCTGTTTCTCCTATGCCAAAGATAATTACAAAAACAGGGAACAAAATGAAGGCCGGGACCTGTGCCAGAAAATCGAAAAGGGATTTAAAAAATTTGGCAAGCCGGGGAAAAGCGCCGCCGAGTATGAAGCCGGCAGGTAAAGCCAAAACCGTTGCCAGGGCAAAGCCAACAATAATTCTTTTCATACTCACCGCTGCATCTATGAGGATTTGTAAATAAGTAATTTCTTTGGCGGAAGCCATTATCACTGAAAATGGCGGTACAAATATCGGATCGGTCCACCCGATCCTTGGCGCCACTTCCCACAGGATAAAGAATCCTATAAAAATGTAGACACTGATAAGCTTTTTGTTCAGGCTGGAGAGTAATCTGATCATTTACGTTCACCTCTTCTTGGAAATGCTATAACTTCCCGAGCTCTTCCAGCTTCACAGTGCTATGCTGTTCTCAATATATTTAAATGGATCTTCCTTATACCATGTCTCAAAGTAGGGCAGCTTTGTATTCTTTCCCAGATTTTTGCTTAAATTGGTATTTTTTAACACGCGGGTAAGCCGCCTGGCAACCTCAAAAACACCCAAATAGCCCATATAGTCATAAGTCTGGCCAAACAGGGGAAACACGGGAATGCCTTGTTTGGCAGCCCAGCCGTTACCACCCGGATGACCGACATAAACATCGGGCTTAAGGTTCCTTAAGAGATTGGCCTGTTCAAAGGGCTGACCTGTCCCAATATTGATAATAGCCTTTTCACTTTCCGGGATTTCGCTTAAGTACTCATCCAAAAGTCTTTCTCCGTATTTGTCAAAGTGATATCCCCTTAAACCCAGCACTTCCAAGCCGAGGCTGTGTAATAATTCAGCTGTTGTGATGATCCGTATTTCTCCGCCTGCTACAAAAGCCCGTTTTCCTTTTAAAGCTTCCCGGTAAGGAGTTAAAACCTTCTCCAGTTCCTTCATTTCTTTGTCTATTAATTTCTTTGCTTCTTCCTCTTTGCCAAAAAAGCCGGCAATATCAAAGATCCATTTATTCGTATTTGCTATGCCGATGGGAATGGTCCTTAAAATAAAGGGGATGCCGTATTTTGATTTTATATGTTCCACATAATAGTCATCATGTGTTGCACAGATACTGACATTCAGGGCTGTTTCGTAAGCATCGGCAAAATCGTCAGGATGAGCATAGCAAGGCAGGATCCGCACATTCAGATCCAGGGCTTTCAACAGCCTGACCAATTCTTCTTCATCAATACGACTCATTGAGGAGACATTCAGAACATTAACAGTCCGGCTGATTCTCAGTTTTCTCTTTAATTCTTCCGTCTCATCCTCCAGCAGAGATATTTCTTCTTCCTCTTTACCCGTAAGGTGCCGCAGAATACCGTGGTAAACGGCATCATAGGCGGTTGCTTGGATTTTCGTTTTAAAACCTTCACAATGAATAGGCACAATTTTTGCGGAAACCTGTTGCTGTAAATCGTCCAGGATGCTGTCAATATCATCTCCAATCAGTGCCGGCACACAACTGTTCATAACAATAATTGCACTTGGTCTGAATTCCCTGTCCGCATGGAGTACAGCTGACCTTAACTTTTCCTCACCACCGTTAATAACATCGTTTTCGTCAAGATTGGTGTTAATCCAGCGAAGCCCTAAAGCCTTAGTATCTCTTAGCTTTTGAAAATTTTTGGATACCCCTGCAACGGCAATCAAGCTGGCGCCGCAGCCGACAGGGCTATGAAGAACAATCACAGAGTCCCGAATAGTATTTAAAATAGCTAGGCTGAGAGTTAGTTGACAACCCTGGCTTTGGGCAAATGTTCTGCTTGAACCGTATAAGCAGCCTTTTTTGGATTCTTTGGACAGATCGGAGCAGCAGCCTCCATATGCTTGACAGGCCGCCAACCTGTCCTCACGGATTGGCGGGTTTTTTTCTTTGATATAATCCATTTGTTTTCCCCCTTTGCTTTATCTCACTTCTTATCTGCTTCCCACGAGTATACTCAGGATATCCTCGGTCAAGCGCAAGCCGCCTTTATAACCTGCGTATGCTCTGTCCAAAACAACTCTGTTCGATATCGGATAGGTCACTGTTAACTGGGGGACCTTGAATTCTTCGGCAATATCCCGTTCAATTGCACTGCCAATAATAAATCCGGGATTAAAACCGTCATAATATCTTTGTCCCTGACTTTGCGGCCAGTGTTTATTGATATAATACTTTACGTTCGTGGCATCAGTATCAAAGAAAACCTCGGGCACTAAACCGGAATCATAGTTGGCGAACTTTGCTCTGACTCTATTCTGCTGTTCTTCAGTCAACAAATCCGTAACCACGACAACTTCAGGCAACCAGCCCAAATCATCCGCTAAAAATCTTGCCAATGCCTGGGTATAATTGGAATCGCCTACCACTACAGCATAACGCTGTAAATCAAGGTCGTTGGCAACATCCGCTATTCTCTCAAGATAGCTGTAATAATACTCTTTTTCTTCCTTGATCACTTTTTCTACAAAGGTGTTCTCAAGGCCCAGCGCCTTCCCAACTTTTCTCAGGAAAAGCTCCGTTCCATGGTCCCCAATCGGGAAGGGGACTGTAATATAGGGAACTCCGTGGACTTCCTGAAAAACTTCGGCCGCCTCAACACCAAAAGTTTCGGAAACAACGATGTTCAGGCTGGCTGAGGCAGAATTTTTCAGGTTATCCAGGGTTTCCTTATAGCCAAAAAAGGTATTGACTTTATAGCCTAATTTTGCAAGCAGCTCTTTTAAGATCTCGATATTCCCTTTCCAGAAAACATCCTGAATCGGTACTACCCCCCAGATATTGACAACACTGCTGTCTTTAACTTCTTTTTTTTCCACAAAATCTCTAAATAACGTTTGCAAAACAATTTCATAGCCTTTAAAAGAATTTCCATGAAAACCTCCGGTTTCGGCTGCCAGGACAGGGAGCTTATTGTCCTGAAAACTTTTTTTGACGATATTAACGTCATCCCCAATCATTTCCACCATACAACCGGTTACTACAAAATAGAGGTCTCCGTCAACAATTCTCAGGGTATTGGCAATTTGTTCCGTTAAACGGTTCTCACCCCCGAAAACAATATCTTTTTCAGAGACATTGGAACTTGGTAAAGCCTGCCCTGAACAATATCCGCTCCCTAAATAGCCTGCGCCATTATTTAAAGCCATTGCCACATTCCCGCCGCAACCTGTTGCCGAATGCAGGATTGGGACTACTTTGGGTAATACTTTAAGAGTTCCGACCGCTCCTCCCAGGGCGCAGACATACCTGGGCCGTTCAATAAATTTACTCAATTAAACCCCTCCAAAAATTATGTTCGAGTATTCTTCCAATCATGTTACCGGCCCCCGGATTTACCGGCCGGGCCGAAAAGCTCAGAATTCAGCGGATACCGCCCGTACTTGCGGGCCGCCCCCAGGAGGGCATGAATATTTTCCGGCGGGGTGTCGATTGGTAATCCACAGCCCAAGGCCAAAATATATCCTTTGGGATTGTCATAGGTCCTGCGCAGGTTATCCTTGGCGTTCTCAATTACATCAGACGGGGCACCAAGCAACATGGTTTCAGCCGGGCGGATATTACCTACCAAAACCACTCTGTCGCCAACTGCCTGTTTGGCTTCCGCCAAATCGATTACATTGTCCAGGCTAAGGGCCCCGGCGCCGGTATCAGCCATAGCCTGCCAGATCTTCTTTGTATTACCGCAGATATGAAGTTGAGGAGGCGGCGCTCCTGTCCCTGTGATGGCGGCAGTCAGTTCTTTCAGATAAGGAAAGGCAAATTCCCGGAACAATCTTGGACTGATCAGACTGCCGGAGGCCGTGGGATCAGCGATTCCAAAGCTGACGCCTAATTTGGCAGCTTCCCTGAGAAAACTGATTGTACAATCAAGGGTAAGCCGCAAAAGTTTATGGGCGAATTCAGGATTATAGTAAAGGTCCCGCAGAAATTGTTCAGTTCCTCTTAAATTTGCCACATTACTAAAAGGACCTGTCAAGCCTGCAGAAACAGGAACTTCGTCTCCTAACTCAGCGGCCAATATTTCCAAGGCTTCAAGAACAATTGGCAGCCGTCCATCCTTATGGGGGTTTGTGATTGCCAGCCTATCCAAATCAGAAAAATCTTTTACCGCGTAATCCTCTATAAAGGGCGTACTCCCTTCCGGATAACCTACCTTGCTGCCCAGAGCTTCAGATATCCCTGTTAATCCCGGCCCCACTACGACTGTATCCGAACCATAAGTTCTGTAAGCTGTGATTTGGGCCTGAGCCATCTTTTCTGCTGAGTGATGGTATTCCGAAACCTTAATACCGCTTATCTTTGCCGCATGTTCACCGATAAAGGCATTGCAGGATATCCGGTCCAAAGGCCTTCCTTCCCGGAGGGCCTCAGTCCTTTCTTTGGGAGTCATTTGGTCCTTAAATCCGTTATTCTCCAACTCTAAGCCTCCTCCTAATTTCCCCAAAGATCATTTCTTTTGGCGGGGAACAGGTCCTCACCTGCAAACATATCCGCTTTCCCTAATAAAGGCTGGGCCTCTTAGGGTCCTCAGGCCATTGACAAACCAACGACTTTTTCTTAACAAGCACTTTGCCGGCAATCTGAGGGCTCTTTGAGGCCCTATGAGGAAAGGGGAGTGACTATCCTATAAAGCGGCTGAAGGTGAAATAGCTTCGGCCACATCCTGATTATCGGAAACTTTCTGGGCCCCGTTTTCGTCATGCAGCAATTCCCAAACTTTATGACGGATCCAACCAAACTCCGTTGAGGACCTGACTCCATCATTCCGCGGTCTGGGCAGGTTAATCTCCACTATTTCTTTAAGGGTTCCCGGGTTGGCAGTCATTACGGCTACCCGGTCAGCAAGGAAAATAGCTTCATCAATACTATGGGTAATAAAAATAATTGTTTTGTGAGTTTCCTCCCAGATACGGAGCAGTTCATCCTGTAACGTTTCCCGTGTCTGGGCATCCACTGCCGCAAAAGGTTCGTCCATTAAAAGCACTTCCGGATCATAAGCCAAGGCCCGGGCAATAGCCACTCTCTGTTTCATACCTCCGGACAATTGATATGGATACCGGTCATCAAAACCCTGGAGCCCTACCAGGTTGAGATATTTTTGGCTGATATCCACCCGGTCTCTCTTGGGAATACCCTTGATCTCCAAACCAAACTCGACGTTTTTCCGAATTGTGCGCCAGGGAAAAAGCGCATACCCTTGTAAAACGATGCCCCGGTCTAAAGCCGGTCCGGTAATCAGTTTCCCGTCAATGTAAACTTCACCGGACGTTGGGTGGGTCAAACCGGCCACGATGTCCAGGAAAGTCGACTTGCCGCAACCACTGGGGCCGACAATGGTCAGGAATTCCCCTTTTCTGACTGTAAGATTGAAATCTTTTACAGCTACAAACTCTGTCGCCTTATTTTCATCATTTTGCTTAACGTAGAAGTACTTATTGACGTTTTGAGCCACAATCTTTTCGTCATTTGCAATCGGTATAGTAACAGCTGTCAAAGATCAACAACTCCTTTCAAAACTAATTTTACAAATAAAGAGGCCAAGTTCTTTTTAAGAACCCGGCCTCTAGTTTACTAGTCAGTCAGTCTATTTCATACTATATTGATTGGTTTTGTATAATTTATTTTAATAGAATGTCTGTAATATGTCAATAACTAAGCTGAATATTTTTCGGACTTATCAAACAGATTATCAATTGTAAGGGTTTTCTTTGTTTCTTAATTAAACCTTGTCAGAACTACCGAGTAAATATCTTCTAAAAATTTCAATCCTCCGCCGTAGCCGACATAGGAACTGTTAATAACCAGTCTTTCAGTGACCGGCCAGGATACCGCCAGGTAATGGGCTTTTGTCTCCTGAGCAACTTTCTTTTCCCAGGAGCTGCCGATAATCAAAGGATAACCATGGAAATCCGTCTGCTTGATTTCTTCACGAATCAAATAACCATCCGTCAAAAAGGCCGTTTCCGCTGCCAAACCATAATTTAAATCCGTAAAATAGCCCCTGACCTGCTCCTGATATTCCAAAGGGGTATCATCTGTAATATATTGTTTTGAAGGAAACAGTCCTACATCATTTACCAGGAACTTTGTCAGGGCCAGTGAATATTGGGCATCGGAAATTACCACAAACCTTTTCGACATAACGCGTGTTTCCAAAAATACATCGGCAAAACGCTCAATATAGTAGTAATATTCTTCTTCATTTTTCGTGATAACCTCTTCCACTTTATTTGTACTTATTCCGGTAAATTCACCCACAGTCCGCAAAAATTTACTGGTTTCATAAGCCCCGATGGGCAGAGTCGGATAATGCAGGTAGGGTGTTCCGAACTTTTCTTGCATCAGTTTGATATTCTTTAAATCTATCCAGGGAGACACCAGGAGATTAAATTCCGCCTCCGGAATTTTATCGATATTTTTTATACCTTTGCCATGACCAAATATTGTATTGGGAATCAGCCCCAACTCTAAAACAAGTTTTTCTAATTCCCGCAGATTACCCGCCCAAAACGGATCAAAAAGCGGGATACCGGCCCAAATATTCACAAGACCTTTGGTTTTTTGGGCGGAAGGCTTTAAATACTGCTCAATAATCGCCTGAACAACCACTTCGTGCCCGAGAAAGTTATTTCCTTGGAATCCCGGTGTTGAAGCATATATTACCGGTTTGGCGGTATTTTTAAAAGAACGGGTCACTTCCTCGACATCATCACCGACAATTTCGGAAGTACAACCGGTTAGGACAACATAAAGATCCGCGTTGATAATTTTAAGAGCATTCTCAATAGTTTCCCTAAGCCGTTCTTCCCCGCCGAAAATAACTTCCTTTTCACTGATATTTGTACAGGGAAATATCCGGGGTGAATAATGTCCCGACCCCCCTGCCGAACCGCCTATTCCTCCTGCCAGTTTATCCGCACAACCCGGACCTGAATGAAGAATCGGCAATGCCCCTGAGATACCATGAACCGTCTGCATCGCCGCCAAGGCACATTTATACCTCTGCTGATCTAACAATTTTGCCATCTTATTCTGCTGCCTCCTTAATAAAGGTTGCGCTGTCCTGCTGGTACCACCAGTCTGTATAAGGAAGCTTTATCCTGGCAACAAGATTTTTTTCAAAGCTCCTGTTTTTAATTGTGTCCAGAATAGTATAGGCAAAATTCAAAGTACCCCGGTAACCAAAGGTTTTATATTCATCGGCCATAAAAAAAGCTGCCACTCCCTGTTTAATTGCCCATACCGTAGTACCCGGATGCCTGGCGATATAAATATCGGGTCTATAGCGGTTTAAAATATTTAATATTTCGAAGTTTTGCTGGTCAGCGATACTCACTTTAAAATTGTAGGGAGAATTTTCTGCTAAGTATTCTATTTGGGGGGTGATTTTATTATTATCGTATTTGGAATCATAATGCCACGAAGCTACCCAAACGACTTCGATCCCCAGTTCCTGGAGGACACGGGAAACCTGGAAAGCAAAACTGCCTCCCATTCCCAATACTGCCCTCAGTCCTTGCAGTTCTTTTTTTACTTCTTCTATTTGAGGAAGATATACAGCCCTTTCTCTTTCAAGATAGGCCTCTACTTCCGGTTCTTTCCGGATCACACGGCCTATTTCCCTCAGCCATGTTTCAAAACCCGCAATTCCCAAAGGATTGATAGTCTTAACAAAGGGAACTCCGTATTTTTCTTCCAGTCCATTCCCTAAATAAGTACTTAAAGTACCGCAGATGGAGACTGTAGCCAGAGCTTCGGACATGTGACTAAGTTCTTCAACAGTGGAATTGGCATAAAGGAAAAAAGGCTCAACATCAAAGTTGGCAAATATTTTAATAATTTCCTCTCTGGCACTTTCATTAAAATTCTTAAAATTAATGATATTCTTCTTTTTAAGCGGCGGTTTAACAATAGTTGTCAGAACTGCATGATCAGAGGCATCAAAGCCGGTTGCCCATACTCTTGATTTAAACCCTTCACAGTGCACGGCAGCAATCGGTACCGGTATTTCTTCCCTTAATTCATCAACAACACTGTCGACATCTTCACCAATCACGCCGGATACGCAAGAGGTTCCGACAAAAATCGCCTCAGGTTTATAACGGTTATAGGTTTCCAGAATAATTTCCCTGAGACTCCCAACCGCTCCAAAAACCGTATCATTTTCATTCATATCAGTCCCTATGAATACCGTACTATAGGAAAGCTCCACTTCTCTTCTTGTGGCCAGTTGTGTATGATGGGTAATGATCGCTGAAGCGCCGGCTGTACAGCCTGAAGGGGCGTGATTAATGACCGCCACATCCCTGATGGATGCCAGCTGGCCTAAGGCACAACCCGCATCACAGGAGCTTGACTGGCTAAAGCATCTTTCTTTCTCTTTGAGCGTCCCGCATTTGGACTGCTTAACTAAATCCTGCAGATCTCCATTATAACCTGTAATCGATCCCAACCGGCTTTCTCTTGCTAATACTGAGGAAACATTTAAATTAATTGACATTTCAATTATCCTCCTTACCGTCTTCGAGAACATTTTTCCTCATAATTCTTTCCGCCTAAATCAAAAATGCTTAGTTCCAAACAACTCAGTGTTTTTAATTTAATTGCTTGCAGGCAGATCTTCCTTCCATTTAAGGGTTCTTTTCTCTAAGGCCACCAGAGAATAATTGATAATCAGCCCCAGGAGCGACATCGTTATAATAGCCGCATACATCGTCGGAATCAGCCAGTTAGCCTGTGCATTAAACAACAAAAAACCCAAACCTTTATTGGCGCCAAGCATTTCCGCAGCGATTAAAATTAAAATGGCATGCGTGGCACTCAACCTTACCCCGGTAAAAATTGACGGTAAAGCTGCCGGCAGAATTACTCTCAGAAAGAGAGTCAAGGGCGGAGTCCCCATTGACCTGGCTGACTTGATAAACAGTGGATCAATGCTTTTAACTCCGCCAATAGTACTCAAGAGTACAGCCCATTGAACACCCCAAAAAATTACGGCTACCTTAGAAGTTTCTCCAATCCCAAAAAGAATAACAAATACCGGAAGCAAGGCTAAAGTTGAGGTTTGTCTGAAAGTCTGCATCAAAGGATCTATAAAACGTTCAAAAACTTTAAACCAACCGATTATTAAGCCCAAAGGTATAGCGAAGAGCATTCCTAAACTAAATCCCAGGATTGCCCGGTACAAGCTTATACCCACATGCTTAATTAATTCTCCCGTGATCAACAGTTTCCAAAAAGCCAGAGCTACTTTGGAAAATGGGGGAAGAAAGGAGGTATCAACTAAACCCAGCCGGGGGGCAATCTCCCAAACCGCCAGGAAAATAAATATTGCCAATAGCCGGAATATACCTTTATAAAGGTATTTAAACCACTTAAATACCACTAAAACCACCGCTTTCACATAATTGAAAATACTTACGAAAAAATTCTTATTGAGGTGCGAATTCATTAGTATAGATATCCGTCGGTTTAATATCTCCTTCTTTCCACAAACCAATATCCTGGGAAATTTTAAACCAGGTTTCAATATAGGATGGCTCGATTGCTTTGTGCTCGTCATACCAGAAAACACTTTGGTTGACTTTTTCGGCCGGCAGGTTCAGTCTTTTGGCAATTATTTCAATGGCCTCCTTCTGATGAGCATTAATCCATACCCGTGCTTTGGCCATAGCCCGGCAGAATCCCCTGACCACATCCGGATGCTCCTTGATGAATTGTTCGCTGAACCCCCGTACTGACAGACCGGCGGCAGGTGTCTTTACGATATCATAGCTGGTGGCAATTTGACGTACCCCGCCTTCACTTAAAGCTACGCCGGCATAGGGCGGATGCGAGGTAGTTACATCGATCAAACCCTGTTTTAAGGACTGCTCCTGTTGGCCGGCAGTCGGCAATAGCACCCATTCCACGTTTTGAGTCAGATTGTTTTGTTTCAGATATAACTTTAAATAACCGTCAGAGCAAACAGTATAGCTGGTAATACTAACTTTTTTTCCCACAATATCATTAAGCGACTTGATGGGGCTGTCTTCTTTTACTAAATACCTGACGTGGGGAAAATCCGGATTATCCACCATCCCCGGCGCTACAGCCAAAACCTTGACCCCGGCTAATCTGGCTTGAGCAACATTATTGGGATGCCCTGAAATAAAGACATCGTTATCCCCCGAGGCGACTGTTTGAATATCTGTTCCCGGTTTGACTACTCCGGTATATTTAATCTCAATGCCTTCTTCCCTGAAATACCCTAATTCGTCGGCAATATCTGTTTCATTGAATCCGGTTTGGGTTGGTACCTTTAAAGTAAAGAGTTTATTGGGTTCCCCGGCACTATTCTGGGTTTTTTCCGCAGTCTTGGCCGCACATCCGGCAAGAGAAAGTGCAGTTAACAATAAAACCAATAACCAGGCTGTCTTGTTTTTCATTTTTATCCTTCCTCCAGTGCAATTATGTGTTTAAACTATACGATATTGGTTGTTGGCAGTTGATTTAGCGAGACCTGCTTATCTTTGATAATCCTCCAGCACTAACGTGTAAATGTCCTCCACCAGCCGCAGAGCGCCTTCATATCCCAAATAAGAACGGTCCAAAACCAATCTGTCGCTGACAGGCATTGATACCGATAGGTGATAACCATTGATTTCTTCCGCCAGGACTCTTTCCCAGGCAGTACCTATTATTAACGGTCTGCCCTTGAACTTAATGCTCCGAACGTCTTCCTGAACCGCACCGCCGTCATCGGAAAAAACCACTTTCGCCGTAATTCCATCGGCAAAGTTTTTAAATTCAGCGGCAATATCTTCCTGGTATTCAGGCAAAACACCGTCAGTGATATACTGGGTTTCCGGCAGTAATCCCATATCGTTAATTAAAAACTTAGCAATGCCCAGGCTGTAGAAGCTGTCGGAGATGGTTACGAAACGCCGCGGCAAGAGGCGTGTTTCCAGGAGAACATCAGCCGAGCGTTCAATGTAGTAATAATACTCCTCTTCATGCTTAGCGATAACTTTCTCTATCCTGGCCTCCTCTAAACCGGCGTATTTTCCCAAAGCCCGCAGAAACTTACCGGTTTCCGTCGGCCCAATGGGCAAAACAGGATAATGTAAATAAGGCGTACCGAATTTTTCTTGCAGCAGTTTCACATTATTCAAGCCTGTCCAGGGGGATAATAAGAGGTTAAATTCCGCCTGAGGCACCTTCTCAAGAGCGTTTATCCCCCGTCCGGGGCCAAAAATAATATTAGGTTTAAGTCCTAATTCAGCAACCAGTTTTTCTATCCCCTTAAGATTCCCAACCCAAAAGGCGTCTTGAAAGGGTACAACGGACCAAATATTTACCTGACCTAACTCGATTTGATCCGCAGGTTTAAGGTACTGCCCGGTAAGTGCCTGAACCACCCACTCATGACCCAGGAAGTTTGTTCCTTTAAACCCACCTGTTTCGGCATAGACAACAGGTTTCCCCATCTCCTGGAACTCCCTTACTACCTCACCGACATCATCTCCTACTATTTCCGGTGTACAACCTGATAAGACAACAAATAGGTCCGCATCCAATACCTTGAGGGAGTTTTCGATAAGCTCTTTAAGCCGTTCCTCCCCACCAAAAATTACTTCCTTCTCTCCGACATTAGTACACGGAACCGAATGTCCTCCCATATAGCCTGAACCCTGGCAGCCATTAGCTGTCCCCAAGGCTCCCCATAACTTTTGAAGACACCCTGGTCCGGCATGAAGGATGGGAACGGTTCTCTGGATAGCAAGCACTGATTGCAATGCCCCGAGGGGACAAACATATCTTAGTTGTTCAATAATTGCCATTAACTCACATCCGTTTCCAGAAATCTGAAGCTATCCTGTTCAAACCACCAATCAGTATAGGGAAGTTTAATTCTCGCGGCAAGGTTCCTGGCTAAACTCCGGTTAGTTACAGCATCGATCAACCTGTAGCCAAAATCAATTAAGCCCCGGTAGCCAAAGGCACTGTATTCATCAGCAACCATAACTGAAGCTATGCCCATTTTCGTCGCCCAGACCGATGTGCCGCCATGCCGGCATACATATATATCCGGTCTGAGTTTGTTAAGTAAATTCAATAACTCGAAATTCTGTTGGTCACACACGCTGACCGGAATATCATTTTCAGCGTTTGACAAAAGCCGGGAAGATTCCGGGCAAGTCCCATGGTCATAGTGTTGGTCAAAATGCCAGGTAGCTCCCCAAAGAACCTCGACGCCCAGTTCCTGGAGAACCCGGATATAATTGTGCCCAAAACTTGGCCCCATTCCCACTACGGCTTTGTATCCTTGAAGCTTAGTCCTTATTTCGCTCAATTCAGACTTGATCCGTTCTTTTTGTTCATTGATATAGGCCTCGGCTTCCTTCTGTTTTCCGGTTGCTTCACCTAACCCGCGCAGCCAACTTTCCATGCCGGCAATTCCGTGAGGCTGCAAGCCTTTGACATACGGAACACCGTATTGTTGTTCCAAACCATTGCCCAGATAGCCGCCCAATGTCCCGCAAATGCTGACCGTCGCTGCCGATTCGGATAATTTTGACAGCTGCTCAATCGTACTGAAAGGCGCCACAAACACCGGTTCCAAACCTAACCGGGCCAGGATTGCGGCAATTTCTTCCTTGGCGCTGCCCCTGAAGTTAATCATATTAACCTTATTGGTTTTAGTTTGCGGCGGTTTAACGATATACGTTAGGATGGCATGATAGGCCGCATCAAATCCCGAGGCCCAAACCTTTGTCTTAAAACCTTCACAAGCTACAGGGACAAGCGAAACAGGTATTTCATCCTTCAATTCCGCCAGAATACTCCCTATATCTTCCCCGATTATGCCGGAAACGCAAGAAGTAGTAACAAAAATGGCCTTCGGTTTAAACCGCCTGTACGCCTCCCTCACCGCTTCCTGCAGTTTGGCGGCAGCCCCAAAGACAGTATCTTCCTCCGTCATATTGGTACTGATAAGCTGTAAATTAGTTTGGCGCCAGTTCCTTACTCTTAGCCCCCACTTGTTCTGGGTGTTTGCGCCAACAGTATCGGCCGCACATCCTACCGGGGCGTGATTGACAATCGCGGCATCCACAATTCCAGAAAGATGTCCTTGGGCGCAGCCGGACATGCAGGCACTGGCCTGGCTAAAGCAACGTTCCCTGTTTTTCAGTGAACAGTCCGCAGCTTTTGCAACCAGGTCCCTGATTGTTCCCTGGTAACCGGTAACTGCGCCCAGCCTGGTTTCTCTGATAACCGCTTCGCCGTTATTTACATTTATTGTCATTTCGTCTCAAAGCCTCCTTCAAGCAATGATTCTGTAAATATATTTTTCTTTGGGTAACCCATATAAAAAGGCTGAATTTATCTTTTGCTCACTGAGCAAGAAAAAATTCAGCCTCCAGTATATCTGGTCAACATAGTTTTCCGCAGTCCGAAACCCACGTTGGATAATTCTTATAAATTTACAAAAAAGGCCACATTCCCTAAAGAAGAATGTGACCTCCAGTTTTCTAGTTGGTACACTATAATAAGAGCCATAAGCAATAGATTATAATTGTTGGAATAAGGGAGTGCTTAAATATCTTTCACCGGTGTCCGGTAAAACAGCTACGATCAATTTCCCTTTGTTTTCCGGGCGTTTCGCAAGTTGTAAAGCGGCAAAGGCAATAGCGCCGGAGGAAATTCCCACAAGCAGTCCTTCTTTCTTAGCCAGCAATCTGCTTGTTTCAAAAGCTTCCTCGTTTTTGACTTTGTAAATTTCATCTATAATTCCCAGATTTAAAACATCGGGGACAAAACCGGCGCCAATACCCTGAATTTTATGAGGACCAGGCTGCCCTCCGGAAAGTACGGGAGAATCAAAAGGTTCGACCGCTACTGCTTTGAAACCTGGTTTGCGTTTTTTAATTACTTCAGCGACACCGGTAACTGTGCCACCGGTTCCAACTCCGCTTACTACTATATCCACTTGACCATCCGTATCTTCCCATATTTCTTCAGCAGTCGTTGCCCGGTGGATTTCCGGATTAGCAGGGTTTTTAAATTGTTGAGGAATAAAAGAGTTTTCTATTTGAGCCGCTAACTCCTCAGCTTTACGGATTGCCCCTTTCATACCTTCGGCGCCGGGAGTCAGAACTAATTCTGCGCCATAAGCCTTGAGTAAACTACGGCGCTCAATGCTCATCGTATCCGGCATCGTCAGGATTAACCTATACCCTTTAGCCGCAGCCACAAAGGCCAGAGCAATTCCGGTATTGCCGCTGGTCGGTTCGATAATCACACTGTTTTTAGTCAGCAGTCCTTTATCTTCAGCATCTTTTATCATACTAAACCCGATCCGGTCCTTAACACTGCCCCCGGGGTTAAATGACTCCAGTTTGACAACAACGTCTGCCTCCACATTTTCCGCTGCCTGATTTATTCTGAGTAAAGGGGTCTTGCCTATTAAATCCGTTAAATTATTGGCGATTTTGGACATGTTGATCATCCTTCCTTTTTTCATAAAATTATTCCCAAATTGATATTGAAACATAACCTTTAAT
>DATMXV010000292.1:0-5666 GCA_035561335.1 Desulfitobacteriaceae bacterium | reverse complement strand
ATTCTGTTGGACAGGAAAAGACTGGCCCCGAAAATTATGATCGCCATACTAATGACTTTTAGCGCAAATAAGGGCAGAGATACTTCAAAAGCAAAATACTTAAAAACAGACGCACAAAAATCAGTGTAAATTCTTAATAATCCTATAATTACTACCGGAATAATTATGACAAAAGCCCCATTCAGTTGTACCAAAATACCCGTCAGATAACTTAGCGCAGATATTAAAATCATATATAAAATTGCTACAGTAATTCCAAGCAATAGATCCGAACAGTCTAAGAAAAACCCGTCAAGAACGATTTGTGATCTGTCAATAGTAAAATACATAATAACCCGCAGGAGTATACCGCAAAGTGATGATGTCAGACCCCCAAAAATACAGGCAGTTGTCAAAAAAGCTATGTTTGATAAATTTCCTGAGAATCTGTTCGTTACAAGCGGGATCTCTATGCTATTATACTGCTTTGTAGTTAGTTTAGAGGTAATGATCATAATCCAGATAAATGAAAATATCAGAACTATATTAGACGAACAGCTTCTCAGGGAAACGGATAATTCTTCATTACTACTCTGTATACTACTTGTTGCACCCGAAAACAAAAGCAGAGCAATAAGTTGAGTTATGATAAGCCAATAAACCATTGTTGAATAGGCTTTAAGCTTGTAAATATATTGTTTTCGGAAAATTGACAGAAAGTTAATCTCTTTGGATGACATCATCAATCCCTCCTTGAGTTTTTGCAGTTAAATAGACACATAGATCATCCAAGGCAACCGGGAGTATTTCTATATTGTTTTGCCTTACTTGGTCAAAATGTTGTTGCATCAAGTCCTTTCTTATTACAACGTATAAGCTGCCCTTGGCAAATTCTTGTTTATGAAGGATTTCCTTGCCTGCAACAATATCAAGCACGGCTTGGGTATTACCTCTTAGGCCAACTGCATATTCCTTTAATTCAAGGACTGGGAGATGCAGCTGCCTAGTACCCAAATTTAACAAAAGAATATCCTCTAATATTTCCTCAAGCTCACTTAACAAATGACTTGAAAGGATGATCGTTCGTGGGTATTCAAGATAATCTTTCAGTAAGGCCCGGTAAAAGTCTTTTCTGACAGCAGAATCCATACCGGTTGTTGGCTCGTCAAATATTGTAAGCGGACAGCGTGAGGCTATACCGATGATGATATTAAATGTACTTTTTGTTCCTTTGGATAAATATTTATGTGTTTGTCGTGGATTAAAGGAAAAATAGTCAAACAGACCTTTGGCAAGGCTGCTATGCCAATTGGGGTAAAAGGGAGCCACTTCGGTTAAAATATCGGCAAGTGTAAACGAATCCGGAAAGATCATATTGTCATCAATAAAAATTGTCTTTGCAGAAACATCTAAGCTATTAAACGGATTTTGGGCAAAGACCTTCAGTTCACCATTTGTGGGCTTTAATAAACCGGCTATCATCTTTAACAGCGTTGTTTTTCCTGCACTGTTTCTGCCTATGAGACCCGTAATTTTGTTTTCTTCTATTTCAAAGGATAAGTGATCTATTGCCTTAATCTTACCGTAAAATTTTCTAATATCTCTTCCTTGGATTATACTCAAATCTGTTCCTCCTCACTTTCTTTTCCAGCCTGTTGGATCATTCTTATTAGCTCATTTTCACTTACATCTAACCGTTTTGCTTCCATAACTAATTCTTTGATTAATTGCTCCAAAATCTGTTCTCTGCGCTTACTTTTAATAAATTGCTTAGCATTCGGTGATACAAACATACCAAGCCCACGTTTTTTATAAACGATGTTCTCATTGGCTAAAATATTCAGCCCTTTAGCAGCTGTAGCAGGATTTACAGTAAACATATCTGCAAGCTGGTATTGGGAAAAAATACGTTCTTCTTCCTTGATGTGATCATTTAAAATTTCCAGCTCAAGCCATTCGGCAATCTGGACATAGATGGGTTTCATACTATCGGAATCCAGTAGCATAAATCTCACCTCCCAACATAGGCAAGTTAGTACATTAGTCTTGTAATGTAGTATATATTATAATTTGTTTATTGTACATATATGAAAAAAAACTCTTCACTAATTAGCTATAATCGGTGAAGAGTTTTTGTCTTGACCCTGCAAATCCTAAAGTGAGAGAGCCCTTGCTTAGACTCCCTGCTTTAATATCAGAATTCAAGCTCCCATGCCGCCTAGGCGGTCCCACTGATGAATGAAATTTATTTAATTTTCAGAGCAGAATAGCGTCTGGTTATTCATTTTAGTTGGTAGATTAAAGAAATACTTTGCCTTCGTCCCCGTCGACAACTATTTTTTGACCGTCTTTAATGGCTCTCATGACACCCGGCACATTTACCACGGCCGGAACACCGAACTCTCTGGCTACAATAGACCCGTGAGACAGGTATCCTCCTGTTTCCATGACTATAGCGCAGGCTTTTAAAAAGAGAGGGGTCCAGCCCGGGTCTGTAGATGGCGCCACCAGGACATCTCCAGGCTGCAGTCTGTTTCCTTCTTCCGGATGTCTGATCAGGCGGGCAATTCCACAAGCTTTCCCTCCGACAGCCGCTACTCCCGGCAGGAAATCACCGGAGCCCAGGCTAACTGACTCGGAATAGACAGGCTCTTCTCCCAGGATAACATCAGGTGGATTGAGCGCTTCTCTTTCCCTTTGGCCTGCTTTTCGGGCCGCCACCAGAATTCGCAGTCCCTTGCCAGTCCAATCCCCATCCAAGATGGAAACTAAATCCGACCAGGAGCAATAAAATATATCATTCTGCTCCTTAATAATACCTCGCTGAGTAAGACGTTTGCCCAATTCCAGACCCATCAAACGATAAGGTTTCAGGGCTAGAACCAGAAGCGATTTGGTCATTTCCCGCACTGCCGCCCCCTCTTGCGCCTCCCTGATCCCTTTTCGTATCTCCGCCAGCTCATCATTGGGTACTTTTGCAGTTACTTCCCTCCAGGCCTGTTCGAACTTCTCCTTTTGCCCGACTTTCCATTGTTCAGAATTTGCGTCAGCCATAGTACTCTTAATGATATCCATCAGATATGAGGGATCTTCCTCCCAACGGGGGTTTATAATATCAAGCTCATAAACCGCCCTATGTCCGTACTCCTTGATAAAGTCCCTGAATTTCTTTTTAAAATCAGAGCTATCCGGCAGATTTTCTTCCCAGGAACGGGGATTAAAATTGTTACCGTCAAAATATTGAATAACTGCTTCATCCCGGCGGGCTAGTTGGGCCAATTCCATCAAGCGGTAGCCGTGGTCGGCACTTGTTATTCCCGCTTTTCCCCCTACCATTAACCCATTTAAGACGATCATAATTTCGGATCCTAAATATTCGGTGAGTTTTTGCAATAACAACATCATTTTCCAAGTACCGACACCGCTTAAAAAAGAGTATTTTTCACAATAGGACTTGATAATAAGGCCCAATTCATTGTACTTATCAATAAAGCACCGGTCGGAAATCCGGTTAAATCCGCTTCCAATTAAGGACTCAATAGAACGGGTGACTGCGGCAAAAGTACCGGAGGCTTTGGCAGCCGCCTCCATCATCAGGGAGATTCCCTTCAGCGTCCGCTGTTGTCTTTCCAAGCCAATCTCACCCTTAAAGGGATCATTATCTGCTATTTCAATCTCAGGTTGATGTCCTCCCCAAAAAGGATTAAAATTTTGGGGCAACATCCCGGTGGAATCATTATGGGCCCATTGCAGAGCTGACATATTGCAGTACAACCTGCCCTTGAAAAAGCGGGAGAATTGAAAACCCTCCGGGATACGGTAGCCAGATTCGGAGAAAGAAGTATATTGAATTGTATCGATGATGTTTTTCATTACCCGGCGGTGTAAGGGGCTGATAACCATAGGGACAGCATCCCGGTAGTTGCCATTGGACCATACTTGGGTTTTGTTCTTTAACTCCTCAAAGGTATAACTCGGTAACACAGTAACCGGCCGGGCCTGCAGTAATATAAAATCCTGTCCGTCAAAGGCCCATTCCACGTCCTGGTGTTCTTCACAGTCCCCCAGGGACTCGAAAACCCGCATCATCAGTAAACCAAGCTTTTCGATCCCCTTATCCGACAACACCTGTTGAGAGGCTAAATTATCACCCAGAACAAGATTGGTTCCGCCGCCGGCGCAGGTTTTGGTCATTCCTTGCTTGGATCCGATGTTCTTTGCTTTAAGACGAGGTACGACTCTATAGGCCGAGCTATCAAGATAATAAGTATCGGGTTCGATCGCACCGTTTACCACCGATTCTCCCAAGCCAAAGTTGGCATTGACTACAAAGATGTCCTCGCGGCCGGTATGAGGATCGCAGGTAAAGGCCACGCCGGCCGACTGGGCTTCTACCATCTCCATAATTACCACGGCTTGGCTCATTTCTGAGTCTATATCCATTTGCCGCCGGTAGGCCACAGCCCGGAGCGTCCATAAGGAAGCATAACACTCTTTTATGGCGTTCAGTATATTTTCGATACCCAGGATATTCAGGAACGATTCGTGGATACCGGCAAAAGACATCTTGATAGAGTCTTCGGCAGAGGCAGATGATCTTACCGCCAATGGTCTTTCAAGAATGCCTTGATTGCTGAGCTTAATTGTTAAATCATCTGTTATTTGCTGTGGGATTGTGCCTTCAATAATTTTTTCCCTTAACTGAACCAAACTGCCTTTAAATTCTGGCTCATCTATGTTACCGGTACTTGGGGATTCTAATATATTCCCTATCATGCCCTGTAACCCGTTTTGCTTGATGAACGCATCATAAGCCTGAATAGTCAGAACACCCCCTTTGGGAACTCTAAAACCATACCTCGCCAGACGCCCTAGGTTCCAACCCTTGCCACCGACCACTTGCACGCCGAACTGAGAAGCTTCATCCCAGTTTAATAAATAATTTGTTATGGATTTATTCACTGCAGCCACCCCCTGTTTAATGAACATTAACTAAACTGATTTTCATACTACATTTATTTTTGAAGCACTGTCCTTTTAACCGCTCCGTTGATAAACAGGTCAACTACTTTAGCCATCTCTGTACGCAATTCGAAACTGGATTTATCATTCAGCCAATCCATGACCACACCACTACGAAGAATATCTAATTGCCTTACCAATATTTTTGCTGAAATATCCTGTCTGATCTCTCCCACCTCCTGACCGTATCTGATAATCTCGGTCATGATGCTCTGAGTACCTGTTTCTCCATCACTGTAGCCTAACCCCTGACATACCTTATTAAGACGATAACCCAGACATATTCCCGTAATCTCCGGGTTAATTTCTACCCACTCATAGGCTTTATCGAGAGCAACCAATAGCCTCGTCCTTGTATCAGGCAGGCTGCGCAAATTATCAAAAGTATCTTGAGCCAGTCCCTCTGAAATACCCTTAACATATTCATCAATAATAGCCTCTTTGACAGGAAAGTGATTATACAAGGTTTTCCTGGCGATGTCAGCCTCGCTTGCTATCTGTTCCATAGTTATATTGTTAAACCCCTGGCGCTGAAATAGATCCAGAGCCACTTCAATGATTTTTTGCTTTGTCTCTTTTTTCTTTCTCTCTATTCTGTTTTCCACAGGTATATCTTTTGGGCCCATTGCCGCCTCCTTCAGTGTCAGACACTACAATACATTTGT
>DATMXV010000291.1:0-20518 GCA_035561335.1 Desulfitobacteriaceae bacterium | reverse complement strand
GTATAGAAGATATTTACTTAAGAAAAGAGACTATAGTGGAGGACATATATGGAAAGAATGTGCTTGCCCCGGAAGGTTCTGATTCGGGAAGTAGGACCAAGAGATGGTTTGCAAAATGAAAAACAACTTGTAACTACTGCTGACAAAATCAGGTTTATACAATTACTGGTAAAAACCGGCCTGAAGAATATTGAGGTGACCTCTTTTGTAAATCCGAAAGCTGTACCTCAAATGAGTGATGCTGAGGAACTATGGCAATTGCTTCCTGTTCTGCCGGATGTTAAATTTAATGCGCTTGCTTTTAACCTGAACGGGGTAAAACGGGCAATTAAAGCCGGTGTTAAAACTGTTGTTGTAAATATATCGGCCAGTGAATCAATGAATCACCGGCATAGTAATAAATCCCGTGAGGAATCACTTCAGGAAATGGAAGAAATTATTAAGTTTGCGGCAACAGAAAAAGTGATAATCAGGACAGATTTATCTATGGTTTTTGGCTGTCCCCTGGAAGGGAAGTTAGGTATTGATCAGATTAGTTACATGGTTGATAACTTACTAAAAATAGGGATTCAAGAAATTACGCTTGCAGATTCAGCCGGACTTGGTAACCCTCGTCAGGTTTATGAGATATGCCGGGAAATCAGGACCAGGTTTCCTCAAGGAGAGTTTGGCCTGCATATCCATGATACCAAAGGGTTGGGGATGGTTAACGTACTGGCCGGTATACAGGCAGGGTTTGAAATTATCGAAACCTCGGTTGGCGGCTTGGGAGGATGTCCGTTTATTCATAAGGCCGCAGGAAATGTGCCGACAGAAGATGTTGTTTATATGCTTCATGAAATGGGTCTGGATACCGGAATCAGCATTCCTGACTTATTAGATGCAGGATACTTTATTTCCGGTATCTTGGGCCGGAAACTTGCCAGCAGGCAAGCAGGTATTTGCTTGGGTTAAATTAAAAAACTAATTGTTAATATCCTGCATTCAGAGGCCGTTTTTCTTGCTGGAAAACGGTTTTCTGAATTTTTAAACAAATTATTTTTTTCACATATTTTCAAGCCGTAGACATAGACTATACGAAAATGCTATTATATTAGTATGACATCCATACTATTTAGTATGTAACCAGGTACCATAATTTAAGACGTATCTTCGTAGATTGATTCTTATAAGGGAGAGGGATAGATATTTTATGAAAGTACTAATAATTGGTGCTGGTGCAGTTGGTCTTGGGATTGGGGCTTCCTTATATGATGCAGGTTGGGAATTGGATTTTGTTGATAAAAAGGAAACCAAGGAAGCTATAGAAAAGAAGGGGATTATCAGGAGAGGTTTTTTTAAAGAAACAACAATTCCTGCCGGCAGGGTAAACATTTTTGAAAAACTGGAGGATATTAAAGCTGAGTTTATATATGACTTTGTTCTTGTTTGCACCAAGACTACTGTTTCCCCGCAAATTGCGGAAGATTTAGCAAAACACAGATCTGTTTTAAAAGAGGAAGGCAAGATAGTTATCTTTCAAAACGGATATGGTACTGATGAGGCTTTTTTGCAGTATTTTACTAAAGATCAGATTTACTCAGCACGGATTATCACAGCCTTCTGTCGTCCGGAATTAAATATCAGTGAAATAAGAGGACATGCGGCGCCAATACTTCTGGGAAGTTTGTATGGGAAAAATCCGGAATGTGTAATACCTCTTGCCAAGGCGATCAGTGATGGCGGAATACCCTGCGAAATTACAGAGGAAATTCAAAAGGCCCTTTGGGCAAAAATGCTTTATAACTGTACATTAAATCCTTTAGGTGCTATATTGGATGTAAAGTACGGCAAGCTGACTGAAAACAACTATTCCATCTATATTATGAATAAAATAATAGATGAGATCTTTGAGGTGATGACAGCCGCCGGCTATAGCACTTACTGGGAAGATGCCGACAGTTATAAGAGGGAATTTTATTCAGAATTAATCCCCTCTACTTGTGATCATAGATCTTCCACCCTTCAGGATATTGAAAGAAAAATCAAAACAGAAATTGAAACCCTCACAAATGTTATAGTTAAAATGGGTAAGAGATTAAGTATTCCTGTACCTTTTAATGATATGACATATAATTTGATCAAAACAATGGAGAGTTATTATTAAGCTTAAGTGAGGGCAAAAGGAAAGGGCATACATTCCAAATGAGCATCTTTGAAATAACAATGCTGATTTGTTTCGGAGCAGCTTGGCCATTCTCAATTTACAGGTCATATAAGTCAAAGTCTGTCAGGGGCAAAAGTTTCCTTTTCCTGGTAACTGTTTTTATCGGTTATATAGCCGGTATTTTGCATAAAGTATTTTATAATCTTGATAATGTAATTTATCTTTACACACTTAATATGCTGATGGTGGGAACAGATATGCTCTTATTTTTACGTAATAGCAGGTTGGGTGAAAATAAATAAATTATTTGAATAGGGCATCTGCTGAATTTGTAGGCGGATGCTTCTCCTGTTCTTATTGCTTGACCTTCATAGGACACTCTTGTACAATAAAATAGACTAAAACTGACTAAAATCATAAATTGAATATAAAAACCTATGCGGGTAGATATTTGGGATATCTGAGGGAAATCTACAGCTAGGTTTTTTGGTTTTTATTTAGTTGGGAATAGTATTATAAGCTTCGTTTTGGAAGTAGCAAGATTTTAGGGGGATAATACCGGTATGATACCTGTGGGAATAATTATGGGCAGTGATTCGGACTTTCAGGTAATGGAAGAGGCATTAAATATTTTGGAAGATTTTAATATTTCTTACGAGGTTAAGGTTTCTTCAGCACACAGGACTCTTGGTCGCACCCTAAACTGGGTTAAACAATTTGAAGGTCAAGGAGGTAAAGTGATCATTGCCGCGGCTGGTTTGTCCGCCCATTTACCGGGTGTTGTAGCTGGAGCTACTATTTTGCCTGTTATTGGCGTACCTTTGAGGAGCGGTGCTTTGCAAGGAGTAGATGCCCTCTATTCTATAGTACAGATGCCGCCCGGTGTCCCTGTGGCTACAGTTGGAATAGGGGCAGCCCGGAATGCGGGAATCCTGGCAGCCCAGATATTAGCACAGGATGATCAAAGGATCAGGCAAAGGATAAAGGATTTCCGAAGAAAAATGGCCAACGAAATTGAAACGAAAGACAGCGTTATTCAGGATAAACTTAAGAGAAAGTCTTAAAGGTGAATAATTGTGAGCAGACAGAAAGGTGATCAGTAATGATAGAACGTTATACCCTTTCGGAAATGGGAAAAGTGTGGACTGATGAACACCGCTTGAGTTTATGGCTGCAAGTTGAGATCGCGGCCTGTGAAGGTTGGGCGAAAATAGGTAAAATACCGGAAGCGGCAGTTAAGGTTATTCAGGAGAAAGCAGCCTTTAGTTGGGAAAGAGTTAAAGAGATTGAAGAAATTACCCAGCATGATGTTATTGCATTTTTGACTAATGTAGGAGAAAATGTCGGAGATGAGGCAAGATATATCCATATGGGTATGACTTCGTCAGATGTGCTGGATACTGCCTTATCGCTGCAATTAGTTGAAGCTTCTGATATATTGCTTGCGAAAATCGAAAATTTAATTTTGGTACTTGCCCGTAGGGCTAAAGAGCACCGGGATACCTTAATGATGGGCAGGACCCATGGTGTTCATGCTGAGCCGATAACCATGGGTTTGAAATTCGCTCTCTGGTATGAAGAAATGATCCGCCAAAAACAACGTTTGTTATTTGCACGTGAAGAAATCAGAGTAGGCAAAATTTCCGGAGTAGTTGGAACGTTTGCCAATGTCCATCCCCAAGTGGAAGAATGGGCTTGCCGGCAGTTAAACCTGAAACCTGCTCCGGTTTCCACTCAAATTATTCAGCGTGACCGGCATGCTTTTTATGTAAGCACCTTGGCCGGCATTGCCGGCTCCCTGGACAAGATAGCCACTGAGTTAAGGAATCTGCAAAGAACAGATGTCCACGAAGTAGAAGAAGCTTTTGCCAAGGGCCAAAAAGGTTCCTCGGCAATGCCGCATAAGAAGAACCCGATCACACCGGAACGGATCTCAGGCTTAGCCAGGGTACTGCGGGGGAATGCCCAGGCAGCTTTTGAAAATGTTGTCCTTTGGCATGAACGGGATATTTCTCATTCTTCTGCCGAACGGGTTATTTTACCTGATAGTACTATTGCCCTCGATTATATGCTGCATAAGATGATTAAATTAATTGATGGCTTGGAAGTATTCCCTGAACAAATGAAAGTCAATATTGACAAAGTATGTGGTTTGATATTCTCCCAGCGTGTATTGTTAGCCTTGCTTGACAAGGGAATGAACAGGGAAACGGCTTACGAATGGGTCCAGCGTAATGCAATGCTGGCTTGGCAGACCAAGGAGAATTTTAAGGACCTTGTCCAAAAAGACCGGGAAATCAGGAACTATTTAAATGAGAATGAGATTGAACTTCTCTTTGATTATTCTTACCATACAAAGTATATTAATGATATTTTTAAGAGAGTAGGTTTAGCTTGATTTTGCCGGTTCTGAAGCCGGTTATATAATCCGGAATTATACAAACTGTTCTGACATCCGGTAATTGAAAGGAGAATTGGATATGAAAAAGCGGGAACTCCTTTATGAGGGCAAGGCCAAAAAAGTCTTTTCTACTGATCAGGAAGGATTTTATTGGGTGGAATATAAAGATGACGCTACAGCTTTCAATGGGTTGAAAAAAGGACAAATTATGGGTAAGGGTATTGTTAATAACCGTTTGTCTGCTTTATTTTTTGAGAAATTGGCTGAAGAGGGGGTACCCAATCATTTTGTTGAATTGATAAATGATCGGGAAATGATTGTCAGAAGTTTGGATATGCTACCATTGGAAGTAGTTGTCCGCAATGTTGCTGCCGGCAGTTTAGCTAAACGTTTAGGGCTGGAGGAAGGCTATGTATTGTCCCGGCCGGTTGTCGAATTGTATTATAAAGATGATGCTTTGGGTGATCCTTTAGTTAACGAATCACATATTGCAGCCATGGGTTGGGTCAATGGGCAGGAAGTCGTTGAAATTCAGGCTCAAGGACTTAAAATAAACAGGATCCTGCAGCGCATTCTTACGGCTGCCGGGATTGATTTAATTGACTTCAAGCTGGAGTTTGGCAGGGCCGAAGGTAAAATTTTGCTTGGGGACGAGATTTCTCCGGATACTTGCCGTTATTGGGATCATATTACATCTGAGAAATTGGATAAGGACCGTTTTCGGCGTGATCTGGGAAAAGTGGAAGATGCCTATTTAGAGGTTTATGAAAGGGTCAAAAAAATTATTGAAAAAGCATAATTTGTTCTTGGCCCTGGCAAAGATAAAGTATTAAGTGAGAAGAATTGCACCAGAATCAGCTTTCAAATTCTGCATAAGGAGAGGTTTTAAGTGAGGGAGTTCAGGAATGAGAAGCCAAAAGAAGAATGTGGTATTTTTGGGATTTATGCTCCCAATCAGGAAGTAGCCAGATTAACCTACTTTGGCCTCTATGCTTTACAGCATCGTGGGCAGGAAAGTGCGGGGATAGCAGTATCAGATGGCCGTAATATAGAGGTTTATAAAGGTATGGGTCTGGCCTCTGAGGTTTTTTGCGATCGGATTATTGATGATTTGCAAGGGAAAATGGCTATTGGACATGTACGCTATTCAACAACCGGTTCCAGTCTTTTGGCAAATGCTCAGCCATTAGTGGTTTATTACCAAAAAGGGATGATGGCCTTGGCTCATAATGGTAATTTGACTAATGCGGTTGAACTGCGTGAGGAGTTAGGGAAAGACGGGGCTGTTTTTCAGACTACTGTTGACAGTGAAGTAGTTATTAACTTGATTGCCCGGTATCGCCGCGGTGATTTAGAGGATGCCCTTGTGAAAACGATGATAGACTTAAAAGGCGCCTATTGCTTAATTATTATGGCTGAGGATAAAATTATTGGTGTTCGTGATTCTTATGGGTTCCGCCCTCTTTGTATTGGTAAACTTGAGGGAAACTATTGCCTGGCATCAGAAAGCTGTGCTTTGGACACTATCGGGGCAGAGTTTATCAAGGATGTTGAGCCCGGAGAGATTGTAACTATTGACAAAAATGGCTTGCAATCCCGCCAAGGGCTGCCAAAGGCGCAAAGAGGAGCTGTCTGTGCTTTCGAATATGTCTATCTTGCCAGACCTGACAGTACTATAGACGGGATCAATGTTCTGGAAAGCCGGCGGCGTATGGGAGAAGAACTGGCCGATGAATTTCCGATTGAGGCCGATGTTGTTATTCCGGTGCCCGACTCGGGGACTTCGGCAGCTTTAGGTTATGCTGCGAAATTGGGGATACCCTTTGAACAGGGTTTTTTAAAAAACCGTTACGTTGGCCGTACTTTTATCCAACCAACCCAGGAAATGCGTGAACTTTCCGTTAAAATTAAGCTTAATGCCAATAAAAGCGTACTTGTCGGGAAACGTGTTGTTATGATTGATGATTCTATTGTCAGGGGAACAACAAGTTCCAGACTTGTGGATATGGTTCGCAAGGCGGGTGCGACTGAGGTTCATATGCTTATTAGTTCCCCGCCGATTCGCTGCTCTTGTTATTATGGGATTGATACTGCTGAACGGGATAGATTAATTGCCAATAATCTGGATATTGAGGGGATTGCCCGCTTTATTGGAGCAGATTCACTCCATTATTTATCAGAAGAAGGTTTAATACGGGCTTTGGGTCAAAAACAGTCTTGCCTGGCTTGTTTTAATGGCGATTACCCGATTGAGATTCCCAGGGGATCTCTCAGCAAATATGAGTTCGAAGCAATTGCAAAATGATGTATAATGTATACTAAGCTTTTAAATTATGTTGTTCAGTAAAATTAAGGGGGATCTTAAAGTTGGGATATTCCTATCGTGATGCAGGGGTTGACATCGAAGCTGGAGATAAAGTTGTAAAGCTGATCAAGCCGGCAATTGCTAAAACTTTTCGTCCCGGTGTTTTAGGTGGAATCGGAGGATTTGGCGGGCTTTTTTCTTTGGATATTCAAAAATATCCCGAGCCGGTATTAGTTTCCGGGACTGATGGGGTAGGGACTAAACTTTGCCTGGCTTTTCAATTAAACCGGCATAATACAATTGGTCAGGACGCTGTTGCCATGTGTGTAAATGATGTTTTGGTTCAAGGCGCCGAGCCCCTGTTTTTTTTGGATTATATAGCAGTAGGTAAAAATGTTCCTGAACGGGTTGCCGAAATTGTAACCGGGGTAGCTGAAGGCTGCCATTTGGCAGGCTGTGCCTTAATTGGTGGTGAAACCGCTGAAATGCCGGGGTTTTACCCTGAGGATGAATATGATATTGCCGGGTTTGCTGTTGGTGTAGTAAATAAAGCTAATCTGATTGATGGCTCGAAAATACGTAATGGAGATCTTCTTTTGGGACTGAATTCTTCCGGTTTGCATAGTAACGGTTATTCCTTAGTACGTAAGGTATTTGCATCTTATCCTCTGGATACCGTGTTCCCTGAACTGGCAGAACCCTTGGGAGATGTCCTTTTGCGTCCTACCAGAATATATGTGAAAAACATCCTGCCTCTTTTGCCGGAAGGTAAAATCCTGGGCATGGTGCATATTACAGGGGGAGGATTGACAGAAAATATCCCGCGCATCTTACCGGAAGGTTTAGGTGTCCGGATTAACAGCCGTTCCTGGGAAGTTCCTCCTGTTTTTAAACTAATCCAAACCTTGGGCCAAGTAGATCAGGAGGAAATGTACCGGACATTTAATATGGGTGTTGGTTTCATTTTGCTTGTTCATCCTGAGGATAAAACCCGGGTAAGTGAAATGCTGGCTCAACAAGGCGAAACCTGCTTCTTACTGGGACAAGTTATTTCCGGAGAAGGAGTGAGATATGATTGAGAACAGCAGTTTTAGTCTCCGGACGCGGCAGTAATCTGCAAGCCCTGGTTAAAGAATGGAAAAACGGGAGGTTGCCGGTTGAAATAGTGGCGGTCGGATCAGATCAAGAGGATGCGCCGGCCTTGGAATTTGCTCAAAACGAAGGAATTCCGGTTGGAGTTTTTCCGCTGGCAGGATATCCGGACCGGGCTTCCCAGGAGGAGGAACTGTTAAGCTGGTTAAAGGCATACAGGATAGAGCTATTGTTGTTAGCGGGGTACATGAAAATTTTAAGCAGCAATTTTATTGACAAGGCTAAAATACCTATTTTAAATATCCATCCGTCACTCTTGCCTGCTTTTCCGGGTATGCATGCTCAACGCCAGGCTTTGGAATACGGAGTTAAATATAGTGGTTGTACTGTTCATTTTGTTGATAAGGGTTTAGACAGCGGGCCGATTATTTTACAGGAAACTGTTCCGGTTTTGGATGATGATACTGAGGACTCTCTGGCTCAACGTATCCTTAAGGAAGAACATCGCATTTACCCTTTGGCTGTAAAACTTGTTGCCGGCAACAAGCTGGAGATAAGAGGGCATAGAGTTTTTATTAAACGATAATATGTAATATGTAATGTAAAAGGAGGGGCCTAGGAATGGGTTTGAGGGCGGTTCTAAGTGTATCTGATAAGCAGGGTATAGTTGAGTTTGCTAAAGGCTTGACTGCCTTGGGTGTTGAGTTAATTTCGACTGGCGGTACTTATAAAACCTTGGTCGATGCAAATATTCCTGTTACATATGTCAGCGAAGTTACCGGTTTTCCGGAAATAATGGAAGGCCGCGTAAAAACCCTGCATCCCTTAATTCATGGTGGTATCCTGGCCAGGGATTGTGAAGAACATCGAAAACAAGCTGCCGAAAATGGAATTAAATTTATAGATTTAGTAGTAGTTAATCTATATCCTTTTAAAGAAACTATTGCCAAGCCGGGGGTTACTTTTGCTGAGGCAATTGAAAATATTGATATTGGCGGTCCGACAATGGTTAGGGCTGCGGCTAAAAATCAGGAACGGGTTACTATTGTAGTCAATCCTAAACGTTATAATGATGTTTTGGAGGTTTTACAAAAGGAAGGAAAAGTACCCGCAGAATTACGTCAGCGTTTGGCAGCGGAAGCTTTTGCCCATACTGCAGAATATGACCGGGTAATTGCCGACTACCTGGAACAACGCCTGGAACCGCAGGCAGTTTTCCCGTCCGTAATCAGACTGTTGGCCAATAAAGTTCAGGATTTACGCTATGGTGAGAATCCACAGCAACACGCTGCTTTATATGCTACCTTGGAAGAGGGTACTTTAGCTTCAGGAAAACAGATTCAGGGTAAAGAACTTTCCTATAACAATTGGACGGATATGGACGTTGCCTGGGCAATTGTTGGTGAATTTCAACAATGTGCAACAGTTATTATCAAGCATGCCAATCCATGTGGAGTAGCGCTTGGCATAACTCCTATAGAAGCTTATCAAAGGGCCTTGGAAACTGACCCGGTCACAGCTTCCGGAGGAATTGTCGCCTTTAACAGGGTGGTTGACGGCGCTTGTGCCCGGGCTTTAAGTGAGCGCTATTTTGAAGGGATAGTTGCCCCGGAATTCGAGCAGGATGCCTATGAGATCTTGGGAGAAAAGCTGGCCTTGCGTCTTTACGCAGTAGGGTACCAGGAACCGGGCGCAGATTCAAGCTGGAAAATTAAGAGTGTTAATGGAGGATATTTGGTCCAGGAAGAAGATCGCGGCAAAAATCCTGCTTCTGAATGGAAATTGGTTACACATAGAAAACCTACTGCCGAAGACTTACGGGAATTAGAGTTTGCCTGGCAGGTTGTTAAACATGTCAAATCCAATGCGATAGTAGTCAGCCGTGACCGGCAGGCAATTGGTATCGGCGCCGGGCAAATGAACAGGGATTTCTCGGTTAATATTGCTCTTAACCAGGCCGGGAGACAGGTTAACGGGGCCTACCTGGCATCTGATGCTTTCTTTCCTTCTCCGGAATCTTTGGAAGAAGTGGCGAAGGCAGGAATACGGGCCATTGTTCAGCCTGGAGGTTCAGTAAGAGATAAAGCGGTTATTGATGCAGCCAATAATCTTAATATGATTATGTTACTGACAAACCGGCGTTATTTTCAGCATTAAGTCCGGTGAGCAGAATGAATTAAGAGAAAAGTTAAGCTTTCCTTTTTAAGACTTGGCAGATACCAAGTCTTTATTACCTGAAATGGGAGTGAAAATATGTCCAAAAAAGTTATGATCGTTGGCGGTGGCGGCAGAGAACATGCTCTCGCCTGGAAAATAGCCCAGAGTCCAGAACTTGAGAAACTCTATGTTGCTCCGGGAAATGCCGGTACAGAGAAATGGAATGTCCCTATTGCCGCGAATGATTTAGCATCTTTAGTAAAATTTGCCCTGAAGGAGCAGATCGATTTGACAGTTGTAGGACCGGAGGAGCCCTTAAGCCTGGGAATTGTCGATGCTTTTCGGGAAGCGGGACTAAGAATTTTTGGCCCAACGCAAGCCGCTTCCCAACTTGAGGGAAGCAAGGCCTTTGCCAAGGGGGTTATGGATAAGGCTAATATCCCCACGGCAAGGTGGGATGTTTTTGAAGATTCTTTGCCGGCAAAAAATTATATTAAAAAAATCGGGGCGCCCTGTGTTGTTAAAGCCGATGGTTTAGCAGCAGGAAAAGGTGTTATTGTAGCAGAAGATCTTAAGACTGCTTTGGAAGCAGTGGACGAAATCATGGATGGAAAGTTTGGTAATGCAGGCCGTAAAGTGGTGATTGAAGAGTTTTTGGAAGGACAGGAAGTCAGTCTTTTATGTTTTGCTGATGGAGTTACTGCCTGTCCTATGGTACCGGTCCAGGACCATAAGCGGGCTTTGGACGGGGATAAGGGTTTAAATACCGGAGGAATGGGAACATACAGTCCTCCACCCTTCTGGACTTCTGCCATTGAACAGATAGTATGCCGGGACATCCTGGGGCCAACCTTGGAAGTAATGAAACAAATGGGGACGCCGTTCCAGGGAGTCCTGTTTATTGGTTTAATCCTGACCGCAAGTGGTCCCAAAGTATTGGAATTTAATGTTCGCTTTGGAGACCCCGAAACCCAGGTAGTTATGGCCCGCCTGCAATCAGATTTGCTTTCCGTACTATGGGCTTGTACCGAAGAAAAATTGGCTGAAGCAGAATTAAAATGGTCTGAGGAGATGGCAGTGTGTGTAGTTATGGCTGCCCCGGGCTACCCGCAAACTTATGAAAAAGGGATAGCAATTAAACTACCGCAGCTTTCAGGTGCGGAAGGGATTATTTTTCATGCCGGGACAGCTTTGGATAATAGCAGGCTGGTCAGTTCCGGCGGCCGGGTATTGGGTGTAACGGCGTGGGGTAAAAATCTTGTGGAAGCCAGAAAAAACACCTATGCTTTAGTCGGGAAAATAGATTTTCCCCGTGCCCATTTCAGAAATGACATTGGGATTAAAGGTTTACAATAATGAATACCTTAGATACCCAGTAAGAAAAAATAATTCAGAAAGGTAAAGAGGGATATTTTAATGGATGATCAGGTTTCACAATTTCCTGCACAGGTAGGCAGAAATGATCCCTGCCCTTGTGGCAGTGGGAAGAAGTATAAAAAATGTTGTCTGCCAAAAGATGAGGAAAATGAACAGTTAAAACGGGAGCTGGAAGAAATTAATAATCTTACCGATGAGTATTTTTCAGTAAAGGAGTATATTGACGAATCCGGTTATCCTGTAATTATGTTTGATTACTTTTTGCTGGAAATACTCAATATTATTGGCGGGGTACTTCAGGCATATTATAAATTGGAAATAGCAAAGACTAAAGAAATCTTGTCTTTATTAAGGAAAGAGGCTAAAGAATTTTATTCTGCCTGCCAGCAATGTGAATATGCATGTTTTGCAGATCCAATGAAAATAATAAGTTTAGAGCCATTGCGTGACCAGGGAGTACCAATTGAAATGTACCCCGGGAGTTTGCAGCGAGCGGTTAGTGTTAATCTCTTTTATATTGAATTTACTTATGTTATTACGCAAAACTTATCCGAAGCGATTAAGCATATTATCCCGGAAGATGCGGCCGGGCAAATAAACGCAGCAGTCCATCAGGCTATGGTTCAGTTTATCTCTGCAAACTGCTGGTATAGCTGTGACAACAAATGTCTGAAAGAACATACCAAAAATGCTTACTGTAAATTCTGTCTGTTTGGTAAACAGGAGCTTCCCTGCCCCAAAAAAGATGAGATTACTTATAATGAAATAATGATAAAAGAAGAAGAATTATTACACTGACAAATACCCTCCTTTTTCAGATTTCTAATAACTGACAGTGACCGGAATTGCCCTTACTTCATATATTTTATGAGACAGAAATCTGGAATATAGGGAGGTAAAACTATGTTCGATTATCGCCCAAGATTATTTTATCCTGTAAATATTGAACAACGTGATCCCGTATTAGGTAAGGTAATGTTTGAGCATTACGGCGGGAAAGACAGTGAATTTAGTACAGCAGTCCAGTACATAAATCAGCTGGCTAATATGCCCAATCATTTTGTGCGTGAACTCCTGGGCCTGATAGCCGCTGAAGAATTGGGACATATGCAAATGATTGCTGCAGCCATTAATAAGTTAGGCGGCTCCCTGCCTTATTATGTGGATTCTCAGGAGATACCCTGGAGTATTGATTATGTTAATCAAGCTCTTGATCCTGTAGCTATGCTGGAAGCAGATATAGAAGCAGAGACCAGATCCAGAGAGTTATACAAGCAGCATTTAATTATGACTGATGACAGCGGATTAATTAAGATGTTAAACTTTTTAAGTGAACGAGAGAATGTGCACATCCAGTTATTAAAAAAAGCTCAGATGTATATTCAGCAGGGCGCCGCTATTGACGAATTCACCGAATTGATTAATGAATATAAAATGAGTTTGCATATCTGGTAGGAAAAAATAGAAAAAAAACGCCGTAGGTCTATCCTGCGGCGTTTTTGTTTTTTCAAGACGTATTTACAATAATTTTGATTTTGTTGTTAAAGGTTTATTTTGTTTGATGTATACTGTAATTGGGTAAAAGTTTTAAATTTTAGACAAATCGAAAACCTGTTTTTATACCCTAAATATAGAGAGGCGAAAGGAGAATATTAAGTATGGGACACATCGTTAATGCCAAAGCGGAGGCTTATAAACTCCTGGCAGAACGCTTAAGCAAAGCTCCGGAAGGTGTAGTTGTAAATGAATACCTGATGAAAATTCTTCATAATATTTACACAGAGAGTGAAGCTTCGGTGGGCAGCAAATTTTCTTTAGTCCCGATGACCCTGGACAAAATTGCTGAAGTTACCGGTATTGAGCAAGAGAAGTTGAAAACAATCCTGGACGGAATGGCTAATAAAGGGTTAGTAATGGATCTGCCGCGCAAGGACAGCGTGATGTATATGTTGGTCCCTATTGTTGTGGGATTTTTCGAGTATACTTTTATGAGGACCGGAGATAAGGTAAATCATAAGGAATTGGCAGAACTGTTTGAGAAATATTTCCATTCCGAGGGGGCCAGAGATAAGCTGCATAAAAGAGATACCCAAGCTATGCGGACCCTTGTTTATGAGAGCCTTGTACCCTTGGTTGTTGATACTGAAGTTCTGGATTACGAGAAGGCTGCGGAAATAATTAAACAGTCAGGAGGCGGTGCTATTTCTACTTGTCCCTGTCGCCATAAAGCAGCTCATCTGGGCAGAGCTTGCGGTGCACCGGAAGATGTCTGTACCTCGCTTGGTGCAGGAGCTGAATGGCTGGTCCGGCGGGGGTTGGCTAAAGCGGCTACTGTAGAAGAATTATTGGCAGTGCTGGATAGAACTGAAAAATTAGGACTGGTACACCTGTGTGATAATGTAATGAATAGACCTGCCTATATTTGCCATTGCTGCGGCTGTTGCTGTGAAGTTCTGGGTGCCATTAAAGAGGGCTATCATGCTGCTCACCCCAGCAACTTCGTACCGCATCTGGAAGCAGCCGATTGCCTGGGCTGCGGGACCTGTGCTGATAAATGTCATATCAAGGCCATTGAGATGCAGGAGCAGGCCGATGGCAAGGTACCGGTTATTAATGATAAAATTTGTATTGGTTGTGGAGTTTGTGCCTCAGGCTGTCCAACTCAGGCTTTAAATATGTCCCGTCGCAGTGTCCTGATTGTTCCCCCGGAAAACAGCAGGGAAAAATTCAAACGTTTTGCTGAAGAAATGGAACAATCGAACATTTGACAGGTATTTTATATTGTAGTATTATTATTTTTAATTAAATACAAGCAAACTGTTGATTGAAAAGAGTACATGCTTTGGCTTGCTTTTCAGAGAGTTGCAGGCGGTGGGAATGCAATAAGCGACGTAGTATGGAATGGGTTCATAAAGGTGGAGAGAAAGGTTTTTCCGAGTAATGTCCAACGGGATTTCCGCCCGTTATCAAGGGAATGCGTATGATAGTACGTATAATGAGTGGATGCTTTGGCATCAATTTAGGTGGTACCGCAGAAGTATAAGCTTTTGTCCTACGGAAGAGAGGACAAAAGCTTTTTTGTTTGCCTGAAAAACCATAAAAGAACTAAAACCTGATCAGGGAAGTGTGTTAAATGAAAAAAGGAAGATTTGGCTGTTATGGTGGGCAGTATATACCGGAAACATTAATGAATGCTGTACACGAACTTGAAGAGGCCTATGAATTTTATAAAAATAATCCGGATTATCAAAATGAGCTGGCAGGTTTACTGAAAAATTACGCCGGCAGGCCATCGCTCCTTTATTATGCGGAGAAGATGACAAAGCTCCTTGGCGGAGCCAAGATATACCTTAAACGGGAGGACCTCAATCATACAGGTTCCCATAAAATCAACAATGTTCTGGGACAGGTTTTACTTGCTAAACGAATGGGGAAGGCACGGGTAATTGCGGAAACAGGAGCAGGCCAGCACGGTGTTGCTACTGCCACGGCAGCAGCCCTGATGGATATGGAATGTGAAATCTATATGGGTAAAGAAGATACTGAACGGCAGGCCTTGAATGTTTTTCGGATGGAACTGCTCGGCGCTAAAGTTCATCCGGTTACCAGCGGGACTATGACCTTAAAAGATGCAGTTAATGAAACTTTGCGCGAGTGGACTGCAAGGGTGCATGATACCCATTATGTCCTGGGTTCTGTGATGGGTCCGCACCCCTTTCCAACTATTGTGAGGGATTTCCAGAAGATTATTGGGAAAGAGATCAAAGAGCAGCTTTTGGAGGCAGAAGGAAAACTTCCTGACGCCGTCATCGCTTGTGTTGGCGGCGGCAGCAATGCCATAGGATGCTTCTATGATTTTATCCGGGATCCGTCAGTAAAACTTATCGGCTGTGAGGCTGCCGGACTTGGTGTGGATAACCCCAAGAATGCGGCAACGATTGCTAATGGTACAGTCGGGGTGTTTCATGGTATGAAATCTTACTTCTGCCAAGACGAATACGGTCAAATTGCGCCGGTATACTCCATTTCGGCCGGACTTGACTATCCGGGAATCGGGCCGGAACATGCCCAGCTTTCAGACATTGGCAGGGCACAGTATGTACCGGTTACTGATGACGAAGCTGTGAATGCCTTTGAATACCTTTCCCGGATTGAAGGGATCATTCCCGCTGTTGAAAGCGCACATGCCATAGCATATGCCAGGAAGCTGGCCCCGGAGATGACAAAGGACCAGATTATCGTTATCAACCTCTCGGGCCGGGGAGACAAAGACGTAGCGGCGATCGCAAGATATAAGGGAGTGGCACTTTATGAGTAAAATTACTAAAGCCTTTGCAAACCGTAAAGCCTTCATTGCCTTCATAACAGGTGGTGATCCCGATCTTGAGACAACGGAAAAACTTGTTCCTGCCATGGCGGAAGCAGGTGCTGATTTGATCGAAATCGGCATACCGTTTTCTGACCCTGTCGCTGAAGGTATCGTAATTCAGGAGGCAGACGAACGGGCCCTGCAAGCAGGCTGTACCACAGACAAATTATTTGAGATGGTTACCAGGATCCGGCCCAAAACCGGTGTTCCTTTGTTGTTTATGACTTATCTCAACCCAATTTATACCTACGGAAAAGAAAAGTTTTTGAGCCGGTGTGCAGAGTGCGGTATCGAGGGGATAATTGTTCCCGATATGCCCTTTGAAGAAAAAGACGAATTGGCAGGATTATGTGAGCTTCAGGGAATCGATTTGATTTCTATGATCACTCCTGCCTCGGAAGAGCGGATTACCTTGATTGCCAAAGAGGCCAAAGGCTTTATTTATTGTGTATCTTCTCTTGGTGTAACCGGCGTACGCAGCGAGATCACAACCGATATTGGTAAAATGGTGCAAAAGGTGCGGGAAGTTACCGATATCCCATGTGCGATCGGCTTCGGCATTGCCACACCTGAACAGGCCGGAAGTATGGCAAAGTTGGCTGACGGTGTAATTGTCGGAAGCGCTATCGTCAAGTTAGTTGCGAAATTTGGCAAAGACAGCATCGGACCTGTCTCGGAATATGTGCACAGTATGAAAAAAGGCATGGAAGATGCCTCTGAATAAATTTCTAATCTAAATAGTTTATAAAGGGACATTAGATAGACATATGACATTAGATATTTGAGGGGAGAGAAAATTACATGTATAAAAATATTTTAAGCAAGGCAACAACACATCAGGAATTATCTGAACAAGAAATCTTTAATCTTATCAAAGCTATTAATAATGACCAGGTAAGCGATGTCCAAATTGCCGGTTTCCAGGTTGCCCTTCTGATGAAAGGCGCTTCTTTGAGAGAGATGGCCTATATTGCAAAAGCGATGCGTGAAAACTGTGTTCCCCTCAAGCCGAAGGTTGAAGCTGATCTAATGGACACTTGCGGGACCGGCGGTGGTTTGAGCACTTTTAACATCTCTACAGCAACAGCCATTGTTGCGGCAGCGGCAGGTATTCCAATTGCCAAGCATGGCAGCCGTTCCATTTCAAGCTTGTCCGGCAGTGCAGATGTGCTGGAAGCACTGGGCGTGAATATTAACCTGTCTCCTGCGCAGGCTGAAAAGTTGATTGAGGATATCGGCATAGCCTTCATCTATGCACCTTTGTTCCATCCGGTAATGTGTAAGGTCCTACCGGCGGAGACAGATCTTGGGATCAAAACTATCTTCTATACTATCATTGGCCCGCTGATCAACCCGGCTTTTGCTCCCAGGCATCTCCTGGGTGTTTACAAGTCTGAGCTTCTTGATACAGTGTCCTATGTAGCCAAAGAGCTTGGATACACTAACGCCATGTTTGTATATGGCATGGATGGCCTGGATGAAATCTCTCTGCTTGGAAAAACCAGAATTAATGAGCTGATAGACGGCGAGATCAAAACCTACGAGATTCAGCCCGAAGACTTTGGCCTGGAGTGCTGCAAACTTGAGGATATTAAAACAGGTACTCCCGAAGAAAACGCCAAAACGATCCTGGGTGTCTTCTCCGGCGAAATTACCGGTCCTAAACGCAATGTAATCGTCCTCAATGCTGCCGGCGCCTTAAAAGTAGGCGGTAAGGCAGCCAGTTTCGAAGAAGGTATTGTTCTAGCCAACAGGCTGATTGACAGTGGCGCCGCAGCAGCAAAACTCAAGCAACTGCGGGATATGTCCAACGCGTTTGCGGAGTAGACATATGAATATAAGATTTTCAGAGGCCTTAGTTGTCAGAAAACAGGCAGGGTTTATTCCTGTTATTCCTGATATAAAATGCTTTTCTCCCAAGGAAGGCGATTTGCTCCGGGGAAGAGACCCGCTGGAGGCCGCAAAATTGCTGGCTGAAGCAGGTGCTCCCGCCCTGTCGGTAGTAACTGAGCAAAAGGACTTTGGCGGTTCTATAGAACTCCTGGAGCGAATTGCGGCGGAAACCGGGCTTCCCGTACTGCGCAAGGATTTTATCAAAGGCCTTGATGATCTGAAAATTACAAAAGATTGTGGAGCCGAGGCAATCCTGCTTACATGTGCAACCCTGACAATCCCCTTACTGCAGAAATTGTATGAGGAAGCATTAAAAATTGGCCTGGAGCCGTTGGTTGAAACCCATACGAAAGAAGAATTGATCCTGGCCGGTAGAATAGGCGCAAAACTTGTGGGTATTAACAACCGTAATATTCTGGAACTTGAAAAAGATGATGGCAATATTTCTGCGACAGAGTTGCTGGCTGCCTATAAACCAAAAGGCGCCGTGCTGATTAGTGAAAGTTCCATTCAGACTCCTGCGGAAGCACAGGCGGCTGTCCGGGCAGGCGCTGATGCAGTTTTGATAGGAACTGCAATCTGGCAGGCGGAGAATATGCGTGAATGTTATCTGGCTCTCAGCAAAGGAATAGGTGATCACATTTAATGGGCCGCATTAAGCTGAAAATTTGCGGTTTGAAACGCGCAAATGATGTTCAAATGTGCATTAACCTGGGAATAGATATCCTTGGTTTTGTTACGGAGTACCCTCTTCCTGTTCCCTGGAATATGAGCAGTACCGAGACTTTGCCCTTGTTGAGCATGGTCCGGGCCCCGCAGAGAAGCTGTATTGTTACCGGTGGTACCCCCGAAAAAGTAATCGGACTGGCAGCCTGCCTGCGTCCATCCATGGTGCAGCTTCATTACCAGGAAACGCTGGAGGATACAATAATTATTGCTGATGCCCTTCGGGAACTGGATATCGATGTTATTAAAACAGTACCTCCGGCTATAGAAGACCGGATCGCCCAATTTGGAACTGCGGATATTAACGTGATTGTCAAGGAATTATGTAATACCAGGATTTACGGATTGCTGGCAGATTCACGTGTCCCGGCGAATGCCTCCGAAAATGGCAGCAAACTGGATCTCGGATTCTGCTCACAAATAATAAGTTTATCTTCAAAGCCTGTTATTATTGCCGGTGGAATAAATGCCGATAATGTCCGCGATTTTATAGCACAAACAGATACCGGTTTTATTGATATCATGACCGGTGTGGAGAGCAGCCCGGGCGAAAAAGATTCTGGCTTGCTGACCCGCCTGTTATCATCTGTTAATAATTTGTAAAAATATTAGGGCTGTCTTACAAAATTAATTTTTTGAGGTAGCCCTTAATCTATTTCTTTTCCATGATTTAAGATTTTATTTTTGTAGTTATTAGCCATTATTAGATATCTCTAAACAGATGCTGCATTACTGGGCATTGAGAGTTTTCTTTATTCCATCATGATATAATTATTGGAAAAAGTTTATAATATTTTGGAGCTTTAAGTCAATGATTAATAATGAGTTGTAAAAAGGGCAGATTACCTTGGAAGTGGGGGAAGGTTCAGCATGACTATAGAAACTAATCAGTTAACTTTAGGTAAAATTATCTTTACTTTTATATATCTTTTATTTTTTCCCGCCTTGCTTCTTTTTCTTTCAGGGGATTGGCTCTGGTTAGAGGGATGGATTTTTAGTATCTGGTTTTTGGTGGTGTGTTTTTCGGTTATTATTTATTTGTATCGAAATGATCCCTCATTGCTTATAGAAAGATACAAGAAACCGGGTACCGCTAATCAAAAAGGGTGGGACAAGTATATTGTTTTTGGACTTTTAACCAGTTTTATTACCTGGATTTCCATTATGCCCTTGGATGCAAAAAGATTCGGATGGACTGCGTATTTTCCGGTCTGGTTAAAAATTTTCGGAGGAATGGTCTTATTGCCGGCAGGATAATCGGTGAGGAAAGAATGCTGATTAAGGAATTGGAGGGTTACGAGGATTATAAGAAGAAAGTAAAATATCGGCTTATTCCGTTTATCTGGTAATTCCTTATTTAATTATTTCCTGAATAGAAAACAGGAACTTTAGCTTGTTTTTAGTATTATCATCTGGGAAGAGCTGTGTCACCAAACTTTGATATGTAGGAGCAAGGAGATTAATAAATAGTAAAGAACTGAAAGTTATCTTTCAGTTCAGATTTTATATTATTTATCAATAATTAAGCGACGAGACTATCAACAGTATTAATCAAGTCCTGTAAATCGAAAGGTTTTTGCATTAAGGCCTGATAACTGCCTTCGGGTGGTAATGTTTCTTCTGAAGTGATTGAACCTGTTATAATTGTTACAGGAATAGACTTAAGTTGGGGATCTTCTCTTAACTTTTCAACCAGTTCTTTTCCATTCATACCCGGCATTTTTAAATCTACAAGTATCAAATCAGGTTTTATTCCTTCGATTAGATTCTGGTATGCTTTACGACTGTCATTGAATACAATAACATTATGTCCTTCCCCGGATAATGCAAGGTCAATTACCATCGATATTGAAGGATTGTCTTCAATTGTCAAAACCGTAGCCATTAGCTAAAAACCTCTTTCTTTATAATTTTCACCATTGAAGTTACTATACCATAATATTACAGCAAAATTTGTTGTGGTATGTCAGTAAAATTTGGAATATTTTGTTGAAGATAAGAAGGTTTTTGTTTAGTAAGTTCGAAAAAATTTTACAGAGATCAGGTCCAGGC
>DATMXV010000290.1:0-7592 GCA_035561335.1 Desulfitobacteriaceae bacterium | reverse complement strand
CGTATAATATATTACAAAAGGAAGGATTGTGTAACCTCCGGACAAGCAAAAGCATAGACTATACAGACAAGCCGAGATTCAAGCGATTTGTCCAGGCAGAGGAAAGGATGTGAAAACAATGGCGGTAGTTGGGATCCCTTTAAGTTCGACGCTGGTTGTCGTATACCAAACCGGGGTCACCCCCGACGGCGGCCCGGTACTCAGGCAGAAAAGCCTGAGTGATGTAAGATCCGATGCCACGGAACAGGCTGTTTATGAGGCGGCGCAGGCCTTATTCGGCCTGGCGCAGTATCCGGTGATCGATGTACTATACAGGAAAAACTTTGAACTGGTCGAGGAATAGCCGGCCGGAAAATCCAAGGCAAAAGGAAGTAAAACCATGGCAGTTACAACAAATAGAGTGTTGCGGTTAACATTCTCGACCACCGGCGGTGAAACCTATGCGATAACGGTCCCCAATCCGCGGGAAGACCTGCAGCAGGCTGAGGCCGTGGCCGTTATGAACTCGTTTATTGCGAGTGATATTATCCTAACGGCCAGCGGCGCCCTGATCGGCATCAGGGACATTAAGGTCATTGATACAACGACCGATGACCTTTATGATCCGCCGCAGGTTTAAGCGGCGGCTTCTAAGACGTAAGCATCGGATCATGGCGGCTAAGCGTTCTGCTATGATCCTTTTTGTGTACTTGCTATTCGAATCTGCCGTTATCCATTGCGGCTGGACCGGTTACTTTTATTCTGCAATAACCAATCCTGCTGTATCTTAACAATCAATCCGTCAACCTTATCATTCTGGGCCATAAACTCCTCATCTTGCGTAAGCGGAATCCCCTTCTTTAAGGCCTTATCAGCTAATTCGTTGAGTTTGTCTTTTTCTTTTTCCAGCAGTTCGTTAAGTTTACAGTCTGTCATTAAATCACCTCGGTTTATTTTCGATTAATTCGGCATAACCCATTTTATGCTAAAAACGCATAAAAATCAATATGCGCTTACTGCATAATTTACAATAGTACCCGGGTGATTATTGTGTACCAACGGCTCAGAGATTTAAGAGAAGACCGTGACCTCAAGCAACAAACACTCGCTGATTTACTGAATATCAGCCAGACAACCTATTCCCGGTATGAAAGCGGAACCTTGGATATTCCCAGTGTTTCGCTGATTAAGCTTGCGAAATTCTACGGTACAAGTATTGACTATTTGCTCGGTCTCACTGATAATAGAAAACCTTACCGCTGACAATGACAACAATATACTTAAAATTTATTAACAAAAGCCTTAACCTCCTCAATTTTGAAAAGGTTAAGGCTTTAGTGTTCTTTATCTTACTAAACCCTGTTTATTTTATCCACCTGGCAACATCCAAAGCATGATAAGTAATCAGCAGATCCGCCCCAGCCCGTTTCATACTGACCAAAGCTTCCATTACTATCCGCTGCTCATCGATCCAGCCCTTGGCGGCGGCGGCTTTAACCATCGCATACTCCCCGCTGACATTATAGGCTGCAACAGGAAGGCCGAATTTCTGTTTGGTGCGGTAAGTAATATCACCGTAGGCCAGAGCAGGTTTAACGATTATGATATCAGCGCCTTCTTCAATATCCAGGGCTGTTTCCAGCATAGCCTCATTGCCATTGGGCGGGTCCATCTGATACGTTTTACGGTCCCCGAATTGCGGGGCTGAACCCGCCGCCTCCCGGAAAGGACCGTAAAAGCCTGAAGCAAATTTCGCGGAATAGGCCATGATCGGAATATGAATGAAGCCTTCTTTATCCAGTGATTCCCGGATAGCTGTGACCCGGCCGTCCATCATATCCGAAGGGGCAACCATATCCGCCCCGGCTTTAGCATGGGAAACCGCGGTCCTGGCCAATAAAGGCAAGGTGGGGTCATTAAGGACCTGCCCTTCCTGGATCAGGCCGCAATGGCCGTGGTCCGTATACTCGCACAGGCAAACATCGGTAATAACATATAATTCCGGATAATGCTTTTTAGCCAGGCGGACTGCCTCCTGGATCACACCCTGCTCGTCATAGGCGCTGCTGCCACAGGGGTCTTTGGCGGGAGGGATGCCAAAAAGTAAAATTGCCGGGACCCCCAGGTCGGAGACTTCCTTGAGCGCAATCACGAATTCATCCAAAGAGTACTGGTAAATGCCGGGCATAGACGGTATTTCCACACGCTGTTTTTCGCCGAACATAACAAACATGGGATAAATCAAATCTTCCACCCGCACATGATTTTCCCTGACCATTTTGCGGATTGTTTCACTGGTCCTTAAGCGCCGCGGCCGCCTTCGTAAATCCATTCCTGATGTCCCTCCTAATTCTGTTCCAAAGCCTGTAAGTTAATATCAAGTGAAACACCACAAGTATAATCGCATTCAGACTCTCCGTTATCGTTCTCCGTCATCCCAAACGAGTAAATCAATATCGCCCAGTGAAATATCTAGCGGAGTTTGCGTCGTGAGCGCAGGCTCTAAGGCGTTAAACACGACATTTGACTTTTGTCCACGGATGGACTGATGCAGCTTTGCCATGGATGGCATTAAAAGCTGCATTCATTAATTTAAATACCCAAAGGTTTTGTCGTGTAGCCTTAGAGACAAGCGAACAGCAAATGCAGCGTATGTGAACGAGCAATATTGATTTACCCTAACGAGCAGCAAATGCAGCGCATGTGAACGAGCAATCTTGATTTACCCTAATCCTTCTTTAAGTGCTTCCACCAGTCCGTTAATCGTATATTGAGCCGCTTCCATATAAACCTTGAGCCCGAGTTCCCGGGCTGTTGCACTCGTAATCGGCCCGATTGAGAATACCTTAACCTTATCCAGCAACGCAGTATCACCATCCAGAAGCTGCATAAAATTGCGCACAGTTGAGGAACTGGTAAAGGTTACTGCGTCAACAGCTTTTTCGCCAAGCAAGCGTTTCAATTCCTCCCGGTCAGCTCCACCCAGCACAGTCTTGTAAGCCGGAACATCCCAAACGTCGGCGCCCAGGGCTTTCAAGGATTCCGGCAGGATATCCCTGGCCTCTTCCGCCCTCGCTATCAGGACGCCCTGACCGGGTAAAATACGGCTTGCCAGGCCCTCGATAATTTTTTCAGCCCGGTATTCTTCAGGAACATAAGCTACCCGCAAGTTTTTGTTTTCCAGAGCGGCCCTGGTAACCGGTCCGATAGCAACAAGCTCCATTCCTCTCAGATCACGGATATCCCGGCCCTGCCTGCCTAATTCCTTAAAAAATGCTTCCACCCCGTTGACACTCGTAAAAACCAGCCATTGAAAACGTATCAGTTCCTGAATAACTTTCGTCAAACGCTCCGGTTGGGTCGGCGGAGCGATCTCGATTGCCGGGAACTCCCAAGCTTCCCCGCCCAGGTCTTCAATAACCTGCGACAAGGCACTGGCCTGGTGGCGGGCCCTGGTGACAATAATCCGTTTGCCGAATAAAGGCCTTTTCTCGAACCACTGTAATTTTTCCCGCAGGGAAACTACCTGGCCGACAATAATTATTGCCGGATTGCTAAAGCCTTGTTCCTTGACCAATTGAGCGATATTATGTAATTCACCAACCAGGGTACGCTGCTCTGTGCGGGTACCCCATTGAATAATACTCACCGGTGTCCCAGGATTTTTACCGTTCCCGATAAGTTTTTGGGTAATCAGTTCCAGGTTTTCCATCCCCATTAAAAACACAAGGGTCCCCTCACCCGGGCCCAGATGTGCCCAATCAATCGCACTGGAATTCTTGGCCGGGTCTTCGTGGCCGGTAATTACTGTAAAAGAAGATGTTAACTCCCGGTGAGTTACCGGAATCCCGGCATAGGCCGGGACTGCGATCGCTGAAGTAACACCCGGTACTATTTCAAAGGGTATCCCGGCGTCAATCAGGGCCAAAGCCTCCTCGCCGCCGCGCCCAAAGACAAAAGGGTCCCCCCCTTTGAGCCGGGTAACGATTTTGCCTTCCTGTCCTTTCTGCACCAGAATCTGATTTATTTCTTCCTGCCGCAGAGTATGCCTGTCCGGGGACTTGCCCACATAAATTAACTCACAATCCTCTTTGGCCAAACTCAATAAACGACGTGAAGCCAGGCGATCATATACCAAAACCTCAGCTTTGGCAATACATTCCGAACCCTTGACAGTGATTAATTTCGGATCACCGGGCCCTGCCCCAACCAGATAAACAAATCCCTTTCCCAAACCTCTCCAACACCTCAGCTTCCAAGTGTATTATATTTCTTAATCCCATAACGCTTACATTATTCAGACCTAAATACAATCAAAAGTACTTTATATCAAACGCAAGAGTTTTCGATTCAGCATGTCCGGAACTCCTCAGCAGTATAATCGCAATCTTAATCCCCGTTCCCATTTTCCGTCATTCCCAGCCAGTAAATCAATATTGACGAGTGAAGCATTAATTCTTATGGGAACAGCAAATGCAGCGCATGCGAACAGGCAATAGTGATTCACTTAAATACCAAAACGTCAAGAGTTTACGATTTAGCGAACCTTAACTCTCCGTTTCCATCTCCCGTCGTCCCCTGCCAGTAAATCACTATTACCAAGTGAAGCATTAAGCGAAATTTGCGTCGCGAGTGCAGACGGAAAGGTGTTAAGCACGACATTGGTTAACATGCAGGAATACCCAGAGGTTTTGTCGTGTAGCCTTGAAGTCAAATGAGCAGTAAATTTTCGAGATGCAAACTGGTAATATTGATTTACCGTATCTCCGCTAAAATCGCGCCCGCCCCCTGGGCCAGCAAACGGTTGGCGGCTTCCAGGCCAACTTCTTCGGGCTCAGACCCGCGCGCAGTACAGCGCAGGAGCTTTCGGCCGTCAAGCGAAGCTACCATTCCTTCTAGAACTATCTCATTGCCTTCCGCTTTGCCCAAAGCCCCGATCGGGACCTGACAGCCGCCCTCCAGTTTTCTCATTAAAAAACGTTCGGCCAGAACCGCCCTTTCGGTCTCGGGATGGTTAAGCCCAACCAAGAGTTGGCGGATCCCGGTCCTTTCCGCAGCAATCTCCAAGGCAATTGACCCCTGGCCCACTGCCGGCAGCATGATCCCTTCCGGAATAATCTGGGTGATGCGTTTTTCCCAGCCTAACCTTTTCACCCCGGCCGCCGCCAGGACAATTCCGTCCATCTCGGAATTCAGCAATTTTTGCCATCTGGTCTGGAGGTTCCCGCGCAGGTCCAGAAAGGTCAAATCCGGACGATAGTGCAGAAGCTGGGCCTTGCGGCGTAGGCTGCTCGTCCCGATAACCGCCCCGGCAGGGAGGTCATCCAGCTCCGTTCCTTGTTTGCTCAGGAACACATCCCGGGGCTCCTCTCTCTCACAAAAGGCGGCAATCTCCAAGCCGGCGGGCAAAACAGTCGGCAGATCTTTCAAACTATGGACCGCCAGATCGATCTCGCCCCTTAACAGGGCCGTCTCCAATTCTTTGGTGAACAAGCCTTTGTCCCCGATTTTAGCCAAAGGGACATCCAAGATCTTGTCCCCTTTGGTTTTCAGCGGAACAAGCTTGAATTCATATTGAGGATATAGTTCGGAAAGTCGTGTTTGCACCCACCTTGCCTGCCACATAGCTAGGAGGCTGTCACGGGTGCCAATCCGTAATGTCCGCATAATTGTTATTCCCTGCCTCCCTGACTGATCTGACCGGGATGCTTGACAATCCGCAGGGTATTTGTTTCCTCGGAAACATCCAATTCAAAGAGGTCCTGGAGGGTTTCCGTATACAGGTGCCCCTGCCTGGTATCTGCCAGTTCTTTAAGATTGGTGATCGGGATATGCAGGAATTGGTTGACAATGGAATTCGCCAGCGAGCGGACTGCCTTCTCCTGTTTCTGAGTCAGACCGCCTAACCGCTCCAAAGCGCGCTTAAGCTGGGTTTCCTTAATTTGCTCAGCTTTTTCCTGCAAAGCGACAATCGTCGGAATAACATATAAGGAATTATGCCACTTCAGGAATTGCCCGGTTTCTTCCTCAATAATCTTTTCCGCTTGTTTTGCCGCCAATTCGCGGGCATGGAGATGCTTGTCGACTACCCCCTGCAAATCGTCAATATCGTATAAAGAAACCCCTGCCAGGCGCCGGACGTCCGGATGGATATCCCGGGGAAGGGCAATATCGATTAATAACAAGGGCCGGCCGGCCCGTTCTTCCATTACCTTCCACATCCGCTCCGGCATTAAAACAAAGTGCGGGGAAGCAGTGGCCGAGATCACAATATCAACCTTGGCCAAAAACTCGTCCATTTGATTAAAATGGATAGCCTGTCCGGAAAATTCCCGGGCCAAAAGCACGGCCCGGTCGTAGGAACGATTGGAAACCAGGACGGTAGCGGCGCCGGCGGCAACCAGATGTTTGGCGGTTAAAGCGCTCATTTCTCCCGCCCCGAGAATCAAAATGCTTTTCCCGCAGAGTTCCCCAAACTTTTGTTCCGCCAACTCAACCGCCGTATAACTGATTGAGACCGGATGCTGATCGATCAAAGTCTCACTTCTCACCCTTTTGCCGATCGTTAAGGCATTTTGAAACAAGACATTAAGCACTTTATTGGTTACCTTGGCCTTGCCGGCTTCCTCATAGGCGTCTGCCACCTGGCCGAGGACCTGGGTTTCGCCGAGGACCATCGAATCCAAACCGGAAACAACCCTGAAGAGATGGCGGATGGCCTCCTCGGAAGTATAAGTATAGATGAATTCCCGGGTTTCCTGTTCGTCAAGTCCCCCATGCTGGGCTAAATATCTTTTTATAGAGTTTACCCCTGTTTCCGGATTCGCAGTCATTGTATAGACTTCCAAACGGTTGCAAGTACTGAGAATGACTGTTCCCTGGATTCCGGGATATTTATTCAGGTCCTGCAGCGCCTTGCCCATCTCCGAAGATTTAAAACTCATCTTCTCCCGGATTTCCAGAGAGGCGCTGCGGTGGTTTAAGCCAACAATGACTGGAAACACTGTTCGACCACCCCTTTCGCTTCCTTAAGGCGGTCAGCCTTAATCATCTCCAAAACAACCCCGTCGGTTACTTTTTCCCAAAAGAGCCGCCGTTTTTCTTTAGTTAACCTGCGTTTAACCTCCGGACGCCAGCTTTTGAGCAGTTCCAGGTATTCAGCCAGCATCGGGTCCCCATATTGCTCTTCGAGCTGCCTCCGGATCTGTTGGGCAAGCAAAGGGCTTGACCCGGCGGTGGAAACAGCAATCCTCAAGTCCCCGTTTCTCAAGACTGCCGGCACAATAAAACTGCCTTTTTCCGGATCGTTTACGATATTAACAAGACATTTCGCCGCTTCGGCATCCCGGGCTGCCTGCCTGTTGAGATCCTCATTATCGGTACAGGCAAACACTAAGGCCGCCCCCTCAAGATCAGGCGCCGCATATTCTTTCCGCGCCCAGGAACAGCGCTGCTCATCGACAAGCAAGCGCAGGGGCGGAATGACCCGGGGGGCGACAATGCGGACCAAGGCCTGATAATCCAGGAGGGTTTTAACTTTGCGGTAAGCAACCGTCCCGCCGCCGACAACTACCGCCAGTTTATCTTTTATGTTCATAAAAAGAGGATAATAA
>DATMXV010000289.1:0-9218 GCA_035561335.1 Desulfitobacteriaceae bacterium | reverse complement strand
AAAAGTAAAGAAAGTAAAACTACGTCAGAGAAGAAGCAAAGTAAATTTTATTTAAATAATAACTATAAATTTCCATTTTACTCTAACAATCAGCTTACCCCCAGTTTATTTAATAGAAAATAATAGTTGCTCCTGGTGAGTTGTTCGCCAGGATACAAAAAAAGCGACAGTTTAGGCTGTTGCTTCCATAGAGACATTTTATGAATTATGGATATTGGGTGAGGCAGACAGCAGATCAAGCTGTCTGCCTTTGCCGTTGTTCGGTCATTTTCTCGGCTTCGTCGCTGGTGTATGGATTGGCGTCTGTGCTGACTAATTAAATAAATCGCGTAAAAGTACGATATATTTGATAGAAACACCGTTTATCTTATAGGTCAAGGGGTGAGCCGGATGTTCCAAAACAAGCTTACTATGAGTGTCCTTCGGGCACAGGGCGAAGGCGCCGAAAATGATTAATGATATAAAATGTATTGATTGTTCATCATCGCACACTGTAAAATATTCCTATAACATACCGGAGTTACATGCCCGTACGGCTTTTGACGCAACCCAAAGGAGGTTTTACATAATGGAAAAGGGAATAAAAAAGAACTTATCCAAACTGCTTGTCATACTCACCGCAGTCGTGCTCGTTATGTGTATTTTTCCACTTACGGCGTACGCAGCGGGCCCGACAATCGAAGTGGGGGTGGATAAATTCGTCGATGATTCGGATGCTTATCCTGCCGGCGTTCAGTCTGAGTACGATGAGTATTACGAAAAGTATTTTTTTGTTGACATGGTGGGCCATGATTCCGAATTCGGCGATGAAGTAGCGGTTTTAAAATTTGATTTATCCTCTGTCAGTAAGCTTATAGGAACCGCACAATTGCAAATATATATTTATGAAAGACATGCTGAAGGAGCAGGGCCGGGAGAACCGTTTATTAAGGTTTGGGGTTCAAACAATGACAACGGATGGACTGCCAGTGACATGATAATTCCTTCCAAGGATGCAGCGCTGACCGCTGATACATATATCGATACCCCAGATGTAGGAACCTGGAAGGTATTTGACGTTACAAATTTCGTAGCTGCCCAAGCAGCCGGCGATAATACGGCCACCTTTGTCTTGGAGGGCCCGGCAAGCGGCGGCGGGCGCAATGATGTTTACTTTTGTAGTAGCGCCGAGGCGGGTTTTCAGCCGCGCCTGGTAATCACCTATGCCCCGCCAGTGGTTACCGACGCTAAAATCTCCATTAACAGCGGCACCGGCACGGGCGGGGCGTTCAAAATCGGCGACACGGTAACCGCCATCTGGAATAGCACGGCGACCGGCGACAACAACAGCGATATCAGCTCCGTCACGGTCGATTTCAGCCAGTTCGGCGGCGGCGTGGTCGCGGCAACCAATAGCTCCGGTACATGGACGGCTTCGTATACCATCGCCCAGGGCTCAATCGAGGGCTCAAATCTGAATATATCGGTGAGCGCGACGAACAGCGACGGCGACGTCACCACAACCACCGACACCACCAACGCGACGGTGGATAACATCGCGCCGGCGGTCGTCTCGGTGGCCGTACCGGCGGCCGGCGCCTACGTGACAGGGCAGAATCTGGATTTCACGGTAACCTTCAGTCAGGCGGTGACTGTCAATTTGGCGGGAGGAACGCCCCGGCTTGCCCTTACGCTGGATACCGGGGGCACGGTTTATGCCGCGTACGTAAGCGGCTCGGGCACAACCGCTCTTAATTTCCGCTATACGGTAGCCGCAGACAATAATGACGATACCGGTATCGCGCTGGGCACGCTTTCCTTAAACGGCGGAACCATACGGGACGGCGGCGGAAATGACGCGGACCTTACGCTGAACAGCGTCGGCAGCACGGCGAACGTCTTCGTTGACTCTATCGCACCCGCAGCGCCTTCCGTGCCGGTTCTCGCGCCGGGTTCGGACACGGGCATATCCGACGGCGACGGCGTCACGAACGATACGACCCTGACCTTTACAGGCACAGCGGAAGCTGGAAGCATGGTGACATTATACGATGGCGCCGTTTCTATAGGCAGTGCCACAGCCGCCGGCGGCAATTGGAGCATCACGGCATCGGCACTTTCCGAGGGAGGCCATACCGTAACGGCAAAGGCGACAGACTTAGCGGGCAACACGGGCGCGGCCTCCGCGGGGCTTTCTCTCACCATTGATACCACAACCCCGACAGCTACGGTCGCTGTCGCCGACGCCTCCTTAAAAGCCGATGAGACAACTACCGTAACCTTTACCTTCTCGGAGGTGGTGACGGGATTCACAAATGATGACCTGACAGTTTCAGGCGGAACGTTGACCCCTGTCAGCTCGTCAGATGGCGGCGTGACCTATACGGCGACGTTTACTCCGGCGGCCGACACGGAAGACGCCACAAACACAATTGATCTGAACCTGGCGGGTGTAACGGACGCGGCAGGCAATGCCGGAAGCGGTAGTGTCAGTTCGAATAACTATGGTATTAATACCACAGCTCCGACCTATACAGCCAGCGCTGACCCGGCCGGCAAGACTTTCACGGCGGCAACAGTGGGCTACGGCCAGCAGGGGGCGCAGGAGTTTACCATTGAAGATACCGGGACAGGGACAATCACCAACCTGTCGGCGGCGCTTGGCGGGACGGATTTTGAAATAAGCGCGGCTTTGTCCGCTGACACCCTCAATGCAGGCGGTACGGCTACGGTGAGCGTCCGGTCCAAGACCGGCCTTGCGGTAAATACTTACACCGACACGCTGACCATTACAGGTGATAACGGCATTTCCCTGACGGTTAATCTATCCTTTACGGTCAATGTAGCTTCCACGGATAAGACCCTTGTCAGCATTACAGCTCCCGCAGATATAACGGGTGTAGCCAACGGCACAGAGAAAACAGCCTCCGCACTTGGCCTGCCCAGCACGGTGACGCTGGTGACCGATGACGGCAATGTCAGCGCGAACGTGAGCTGGGACGTAGCTTCAAGCTCATACAACGTATCATCCAGTAGCACGCAGACATTCATGGTGAATGGAACCGTGACCCTGTCGGCCGGTGTAATCAACCCGGATAATGTTTCATTGAGTACCAGCATTAGCGTGACAGTAAACGCAGGGTCAAACGGTGGTGGTAACAACAACGGCGGCGGCGCTCCGCCCACACCGGCAACTCCGGACTATAAAGCGGATGTGAAAGAAGGAAATAGCCCTGAGACCACCCTCCCGGTCACGGTTAATCAAGATACCGGAACCGCATCCATAGACGCAGGCTCTCAGCAGCCTTCGCCGGGCGGGACTGTTATCACAGCACCCGCTATTCCCGACGTTAACACCTATTCCGTCGGAATAGCGGTTCCGGAACTGTCAACGAATGATGTCCAGGGTATGCTGATCGTCAATACCAATAACGGCAGCGTCACTGTTCCGTCCAACATGCTGACAGGCGTTGCGGGAATCAGCGGAAGTAAAGCGGAAATATCCATCGGGCAGGGTAATAAGGACAGTCTGCCGGAGGATGTCAAAGCCGCCGTCGGCGACAGGCCGTTGATTTCGCTTAGTCTGTCCATTGACGGCAAGCAAACTGATTGGAGCAACCCCGGCGTGCCTGTGACGGTAAGCATACCCTATACGCCCACGGCGGAAGAACTGCTCAGTTCCGAACATCTCACCGTCTGGTACATCGACGGTAGCGGTAATGCGGTCCGCGTGGAAGGCGGGCATTACGACTCTGCCAGCGGGACTGTGATTTTCGATACCACCCACTTCAGTTATTACGCCGTAGTCTATGATCCCATCATCCGCTTGTCCGGAACAGACCGAATTGACACAGCCCTGCGCATCGCCCAGGCAACATATCCCGGCAGGATTACGAGCGCCGTGCTGGTCACAGCCGGCAATTACCCGGATGCCCTGGCCGGAAGCACACTGGCTTATCAGTTGAAGGCGCCGGTACTTCTGGTTGGCAGTTCGGAAGCCGATCAGGTAAAGGTACTGGACTATTTGAAAGCCAATCTGGAGCCGGAAGGAACGGTCTATATCCTGGGCGCCGCCGCTGTTGTCAGCAACGGCATGGAAAATAAAATTAAGAGCAGCGGTTTCGGGCATATCACCAGAATAGCCGGTGAGACCCGTTATGATACCGCTGTAAAAATAGTAGAACAATTGAATATCAAGACCGGAACCCCGGTGGTGCTGGTAAACGGAGAAGACTATCCTGACGCCTTGTCCGTCAGCAGTATTGCGGCTCAGAACCAGTTCCCTATTCTTTTGGTTCCAAAGGACGGGATTAATGATGCCGTAAGTAAGGAAATCGTTGCCATCAAACCAAGTAAAATTTATATCATCGGCCTTGAGGGAGCAATCAGCACGGCTGTGGAGAGCCGGGCGGCTGGAATTACCGGTTTGGCTGCGGAGGATATCGTGAGGATTGGCGGCGCCGACCGTTACGCCACCTCTCTGGCTATCGCGGAATACTTCAATTTGGAAAGCCAGACTGTCTGCATAGCCACCGGAAACAACTTCCCGGACGCCTTGGCCGGCAGCGTCTACGCAGCCAAAACCATGGCGCCGATTATCTTGACAGACAGCACACTCCCCATGCACACGGCGGATTATGTTGAGTCCAGAAAACCGGCTGAATTGGCCATCTTCGGTGGAGAGGCTGTGGTCGGCAGGGATATCGAACAGAAGATAAAAGAATTGGCGAAGATATAAAGCTTAAAAATTGTCTAAAAAACATTCCAAAAAACAACGAACCCGCAGATTTTTGCCCTGTGGGTTCGTTAATTTAACTTTTCCGTATCGGTTTGGGGTATGGTTCAATAAATCATCAAATGTAAGTCTTGTCAAGATTAGGACCTTGTATCAGGACTTTAGGATCTTAAATTTATATCCTCAAGATAATATAATTAAAAAAAATTAGTGCCTTAAACCGGGAGGGTTTGGCTATGTGTAATAATGAAAACAAAGAAAGAGGTTCGATTGTGATTATAGCGGCACTGTCTCTGACTATGCTGCTGTTGTTAGGTTCCTTTCTTGTTGACTTTGGCAGGGCATATGTGCAAATGTCACAACTGCAGAATGCTGTTGATGCCTCAGTGCTCGCTGCTGTCCAGGAACTTCCTGATACAACAAATGCCTTGAATTATGCTGACCAATATATAAGCTCAAATGGTTTTAGCCCATCTGATATTGATGTGAGTTTTTCGAATGGAAATAGAACGGTTACTGTAACCGGAACTAAAACATTTAACTATTCAAGCGCCGGCCCGGGGACTGACTACGGAGCACATACTTTAAAACTGACAAAATAAATATATAAATGTATAATTGGGTGGCTGATTCACATTTAATTCATTTGTTTGCATGCAGCTTCTGCTGAGATATCGGTAGAGGTTGTTTTTTTTACCGCCGGAACAGCCGGTATTGTATATCGGTATTGTATAATAGTAGGGATATAAGACAGAAACTTAATTCAGGCAATAAAGCAAGCAGAAAATCTTTCATGGAAGCAAAGATAAATAGTTCAGGATAATTTACTGAATAAAATGAAGAAGGTAAACTAAGAAGGTAAGCTAATGAGTAATAAAAATTCCCTCCTTGAGTGTCTTAACCTAAACTCAGATGGGTCCGGAACCGGATATTTAAACGGTAAAGTAACATTTGTTCAGGGGCTTCTTCCAGGAGAAATCGGAGAAGTCCAGGTATATGAAGCGAAAAAGAAGTGGCAGCGGGCCAAGCTGTTAAATATTGTTCAGCGTTCCCCACAACGCATCAATGCTCCTTGTCCGGTTTTTGAAGAATGCGGCGGGTGCCGGCTGCAGCATACTACTTACCGGGAGACCCTTCGCTGGAAACAAATTTGGGTTGAGAATGCCCTGAAACGAATTGGCAAAGTGTTTACAGAGGTAAACCCAACTATCGGGATGTCTGTTCCCTGGCGCTATCGGAATAAGGCGCGTCTTCACCGTAAGCCCGGAGGTAAATTGGGGTATTATCAAGAAAAATCAAATTCTTTGGTGTCTTTTTCCGATTGTCTTCTTCTAAGTGAGCGAATGAACCGCTGGATCCGGCTTGTCCAAGAATTGTTGGCGGATGGTTTTCCGGAGATCAAGACCCTGACTTTCCGTGAAAATACCAAGGGAGAAGGTCTTTTATTATTGGAAGGCTTAACGTCCCAGGTTTTCTTACGCAAACAAAATCCAAAATTTGCAGTTTTGGCCGGAGAGGGACTGCGTTCGGTTTGGGGAGGCGATTCCAGAGACAGGTTAGAGCTGCTATGGGGAGATGATATGTTTAGCCAAACAATTCTCCACTTGACCTTTCAGGTGTCACCCGGATCATTTTTGCAAGTCAATTCCCGGCAAACAGACGTTCTTTATACACAGGTTTTGGACTGGGCCAATCTAAGCGGAGAAGAAATTGTCTGGGATCTTTATTCGGGGATCGGTACGCTGACCTTGGCGTTAGCCTCCAAGGCTAAGAAAGTAACAGGTATTGAGGAGAACCCGTTTGCTGTTGAGGACGCTATCCAAAATGCAATCAGGAATAACATTAGTAACCGGGTTGAGTTTCTCAAAGGAAAAGTTGAGACACAGATGTTGAAATTAACAAAAAAACCGGATCTGGTTGTTCTGGACCCCCCACGTGCCGGCCTACATCCGCTTGCCGGGCAGCGCCTGCTTGAGATAAAGCCGCAGCGCATAATCTATGTATCCTGTGACCCGGGAACCCTGGCCAGGGACCTCGGGATACTGACGCGCGGCGGATACAGGGTTGAATGCGTACAGCCTCTCGACATGTTCCCCTGGACGGAACATGTGGAGACCATAATCCTGTTGCAGAGGTTGTAACGCAGATATAGCAAGGGTTTGAGAGGATGGATGTAAAAAGGTGTTTTTGACGTGGAGGCTATCTTTCACGTCTTTTATTTTATAAAATGTAAATATGCATATGGTTTTTTCCTGTTATGTTTAAAAAAATAAAAGATTGAGATGAAGAATGTTAGGATTATACCGCCTAAACCGAAAGAGAATAAAAAGCTTAGAGTTGCTGCTTACTGCCGGGTCAGCACCTCCGGCCCGGAGCAACTACGTAGCCTTGAGATTCAGATTAGCGCATACAAGAAAATGATAAAAAGCCGTCCAGACTGGATTTTTGCCGGTGTCTATTATGATATTGAAAGCGGGCTTCGCCTAAGCGGCAGAAAAAGTTTGGATAAATTGCTCAGGAGAGCGGAAAAAGGCAAGGTTCTTTGGCGTTGTGCTACAAGGATCGAGAAGGGCAAAGATGCTTGTCCCCACTCCCCTACTTTAGATGAAGGATGGGTACAGGATACTTTGGGCTCAGCCGTTTGCCAGGATGGGGTTTATGATGAAAACACAATCAGGAATGAAGTTAATAAAATCCAAGTTCTTGGCGCCTATATTCTGATCTTCCGCAAGGATGGGTCACCGGATAAAAGGCTATTCCGAAACGACTGAATCTGTATATACCAATAATTGACAATGAGAATGGAGGATAACGCCTCCGGCACAGATTGATCGGGATAAAACCCAACGCAGAAGAAACAAGCTGAGAAGCTTGTTTTATGCAGTGAAACTTATTTAAGCGAGGAAAATAAAATGGAGAAGGTAAAGGAAAGGTTATTTTACATCAATAATTTAAGACTGTTGATGATCGTGTTTGTTGTCATGCATCACCTGGCAGTGACGTACAGTGGATTTGGCAGTTGGTACTACTATGAAAGTAGCCATCTGGGCATATTATCCACAGTTTGGTTCGCATTCTACCTAGCATTTCAACAAGGATATTTCATGGGGCTCTTATTCATGATCGCCGGCTATTTTGTCGCGGGGAGCTACGACCGGAAAGGTTTCGGACATTTTGTCGGAGACAGGTTTAAGCGCCTGGGCATCCCTTCGCTGATCTATATGGTAGTAATAACTCCGTTCATAAATATTGTGGAAATTGGGCATAAGGGAAAAGTCAGCATTTCCGATTTTCTTTCAGGCACCGGAGTAATGTGGTTTGCAGTGGCTCTCTTTTTCTTCTCGCTGATCTACAGTGTGGTGCGTCTGATTGCCCATAAACAAATTCATGTTGATAAACAACCGCTCAAGCCGTCCTTTGTCAACGCAGTTATATTGATTCTGATCATTTCTGTCTGCGCTTTTTTGATCAGGCTAGTCCAGCCAATCGGGACAAATATTTTGAACATGCAGATCTGCTATTTTGCATCATACATCATCCTCTTCATCGTTGGTATTTTGGCTTATAGGAACAATCTTTTTGCACAAATCAGTTATAAAGCCGGGCAAAGATGGCTTATCTCAAGCATTGTCCTAGGCTTCCCCGTTTGTCTCGTTGTAGTAGGGACAGCAGATATGAGCGGAAATATGGTTGCCCTTAACGGGGGACTTAACTTGTTTAGCGCAGCGTATTCCGTATGGGAGTCATTTACGGCAGTTGCCGTAAGCATAGGACTTATAGCTGTCTTAAGGGAAAAATTCAATAGACAGAACAGGCTTGTCAAAACGTTATCGGATAACGCATTTGCCGTCTACATGTTTCATCCTCCGATCCTCGTCGCAATTGCTTTGTTATTGAGGCCTGTTTCATTATTACCAATAGCTAAATGGCTCTTGCTTTGCATCATTTGCGTTCCGTTATGCTTTGCAACTGCACACTTTGTCATCCGGAGAGTACCGCTGCTGAAAAATATTTTATGAATTCGATAAAACGCGATGCTCCTGAAACATGCCTCTCCGCCAAGGGGCCGTGAACATCCGGCGAATGTTCACGGAGGACTACGGCATCTTTTTTACTGCTTCAAGGCATACAGAGGCAATCTGCCTATTGGAAAGAACTAAACAGGAGGTGCTGGTATGAAAGATTTTCTCACAATCGAAGAAATTGGTTCCGAGAATCGAGATAAAGCACTGACACTTGTAGTATCTGTTTTTATGAAGTACGAGGCTCCTTGACTATTCAGAGCAGGGTATTCAGACATTTACAGACTTTATAAAAAACAAAGAATCAATAGACGCCCTGAAAATGTACGGCGCCTTTAGAGATGGTGAGGGCGCTGCTGGTATCTTCGGTTGTTGTAGTATTCAATATACATTGGTGATTGTCTTGCAGCATAGTGAACTATTTCACAATTTGGTGAAGTAAGGGAATCTTACTTGATAAATTTAAATATAAACTATAATAT
>DATMXV010000288.1:0-6164 GCA_035561335.1 Desulfitobacteriaceae bacterium | reverse complement strand
ACAGCCAATAAAGGGTGTGTAATATGCAAAGTTATGGTTTACCAAAGAAACAGGGTCTCTACGATCCGGCCTATGAACATGATGCCTGCGGTATGGGTTTTGTTGTTAATATCAAGGGTGTAAAATCGCATGACATTATCGAAGAAGCTTTAGTCGTCCTGGAAAACTTAAGTCACAGGGGAGCAAGCGGGGCGGATGAACATACCGGTGACGGGGCGGGAATCCTGACCCAGATCCCGCATGAGTTCTTTAAACGGGAATGCCAGGCTCTGGGCTTTGATTTACCGGAAAAAGGCAGTTACGGCGTGGGGATGATATTTGCCCACAAGTATGAGAATTTCCGGAAAACGCAAATAGAAACCTTCGAAAAAATTGTTCAGGAAGAAGGCCAGCAGATCCTGGGCTGGAGGGAAGTTCCGATTGACCAGACAACAATCGGGGAAACCGCCAAAGCCGCAATTCCCAGGTTTATTCAGGTGTTTATTGAAAAGGGCGCGGGAATTAAGGATAATATGGATTTTGAAAGAAAATTCTATGTCATCCGCAAAAGAGCGGAAAATATCATAACCCCAATGTGCGAAGACAATGGGGGCACATTTTATATTGCCAGCCTTTCCTCTAGAACAATCGTTTATAAAGGGATGCTGACAGCGGAACAGCTCAGGAATTTCTATCTTGATCTTTCAGACCTCGATTTTATCTCAGCCCTGGCTATGGTCCATTCCAGATTCAGCACCAATACGTTTCCCAGCTGGGAGAGGGCCCATCCCAACAGGTATCTGGTCCATAACGGAGAAATCAATACCATTAGAGGGAATATCAACTGGATGAAGGCCAGGCAGCAAGTAATTACTTCACCTCTGTTTGACGATCTCAGCAAAGTCTACCCGATAATTGATGAAACCGGCAGCGATTCGGCAATGTTCGACAACAGCCTGGAATTCCTGTACCTTACCGGCAGGCCGCTGCCTCACGCCATGATGATGATGATTCCCGAGCCTTGGGAGAAAAATGAACTGATGTCCAAAGAAAAAAAGGAGTTCTATAAATTCCACAACTTTGTGATGGAGCCTTGGGACGGTCCGGCGGCCATGGCCTTTACGGACGGTGTGGTTATCGGAGGGGTCCTGGACCGAAACGGACTGCGCCCTTCCCGGTATTATGTAACCAAAGACGACAAGGTCATCCTGGCTTCAGAGGTTGGGGTAAGTGATATCAAACCGGAGAATGTCCAGTATAAAGGCCGGCTGGAACCGGGCAGGATGCTGCTGATCGATACGGAAGCCCAGAGGATCATTTCTGATGAGGAAATCAAGAAAACCGCGGCTTTGGCCAAGCCTTATGAAGAATGGTACAAAAAGCACATTGTTAGCCTCTGCGACCTGGCCGTTGCGGAAGAACAAATCGGGAATGTCCGGGAAGACCTGATCCAACAACAGAAAGCCTTTGGCTATACCCAAGAAGATCTCACGAAAATGATTAAACCTATGGCTGTGGATACTCTGGACCCGGTGGGGGCCATGGGGGTGGATTCACCGCTGGCCGTCTTATCCGAGAAACCCCAGATGCTGTATGTTTACTTTAAACAGCTTTTTGCCCAGGTTACCAACCCTCCCATCGACGGGATCAGGGAAGAGATTATTACTTCCAGCAGTATGCTCCTGGGAAGTTTCGGTAATTTACTGGATCCTGACCAGGAGAATTCAGCCGGCATTTTTCTGGAGCACCCGATCCTGAGCAATGAACAACTGCAAACAATTAAACAGCTCAATAACGGGATGTTTAAGGCAGCTGAAATTTCCATGCTTTATCCTGTTTCCGGAGGAGGCAAAGCGCTGGAAAAGGCTTTAAACAGGATTTTCCGGGAAGCGGACAAAGCTCTTGAGCAGGGAGTTAACATAATTATTCTCTCCGACAGGGGAGTTAATGAGAAACAGGTGGCAGTTCCGGCCCTGCTGGCATCTTCCGGGCTGCACTTCCACCTGATCAGAAGAGGGATCAGGACAAAAGTGGGCCTTGTGCTGGAATCAGGGGAACCCAGGGAAGTTCACCATTTCTGTACCTTGATCGGTTACGGAGTAACGGCTGTCAACCCCTATATTGTCTTTGAAACCCTTAAAGACCTGGCCGGCAAAGGAGCTTTGGGCGGCCTTAGTTATCCGGAGGGCAAGCAGAACTACATTAAGGCGGCTGTCAAAGGGGTTGTAAAAGTTTTGACCAAAATGGGGATATCCACCTTGCGCAGCTACCATGGAGCGCAAATATTTGAGGCGGTAGGGCTGAACAGTGACCTGGTTGCCAAGTATTTCACAAGTACTGCCTCCCGGGTGGAAGGAATCGGCCTGGCCGAAATAGCCCTGGAAAATCAAATGAGACATGAAAGCGCCTTTGATCCGGTGTCCCTGCATAGCGATACCCTGGAATCAGGCGGCTTTTTCCAGTGTGTTAACGGCGGGGAAAGTCATCTTTTCAATCCCGAATCAATCTATCTCCTGCAAAGGGCCTGCCGGGAAGGCAGCTACAGCCTCTACAAGGACTACTCGAAGAAAATCAATGATGAAGAAATCTTCACTTTAAGAAACCTGCTTGATTTTAACAGCAAAGCCGGGGATACTATTCCCATTGAAGATGTCGAACCGGTTGAATCGATAGTGAAAAGGTTTAAAACCGGAGCGATGTCTTTCGGTTCCATCAGTAAGGAAACTCACGAATGTATGGCTATTGCCATGAACAGGCTGGGCGGGAAAAGCAACAGCGGGGAAGGCGGAGAGGATTATCACCGCTTCGAGGTCTTACCCAATGGGGATACGAAAAACAGTGCCATCAAACAGGTCGCTTCCGGACGTTTCGGGGTGACCAGCAACTACCTGGCTCATGCCCGGGAAATCCAGATCAAAATGGCGCAGGGGGCAAAACCCGGTGAGGGCGGCCAGCTGCCGGGACGCAAGGTATTCCCGGCAATTGCCAAGGTCAGGCATTCAACCCCCGGTGTGGATCTGATCTCCCCGCCGCCGCACCACGATATCTACTCGATCGAAGATTTGGCCGAGCTGATTCATGACCTGAAAAATGCCAACCGGGAGGCCGGTATTAATGTTAAGCTTGTTTCTGAAGTCGGGGTAGGCACGATTGCCGCCGGGGTAGCGAAAGGCAAAGCAGACGTTATCCTGATCAGCGGTTTTGACGGCGGGACCGGGGCATCCCCCAGGACAAGTACCAAATATGCCGGTTTGCCCTGGGAACTGGGCCTGGCGGAGACACACCAAACCCTGGTTTTGAACAGGCTGAGGGACAGGGTGGTTTTGGAAGTGGACGGCAAGCTGCTGACAGGAAGGGATGTTGCTGTTGCCGCCATGCTGGGAGCGGAAGAATTCGGGTTTGCCACAACAGCCCTGATGTCTCTGGGCTGTGTAATGATGAGAGTTTGCAACCTGAACACCTGTCCGGTGGGAATTGCCACCCAGAATGAGACCTTAAGGAAGAAATTCACCGGCAAGCCGGAACATCTGGAGAATTATATGAGGTTTGTCGCCCGGGAAATCCGGGAAATCATGTCGAAACTGGGATTCAGGACCTTCAACGAAATGGTTGGCCGGACTGATAAACTTAAGCATAAAGATCATATTAAAAATTGGAAAGCTGCTCATCTGGATCTGTCCCAGATCCTCTATCAACCCTATGCCGGCGCTGATGTAGGCCGTTTTAAGTCCCAGGAACAGAATCATAACCTGGACAAATCCCTGGATATGCGGAAACTGCTCCGGATGTGCAAGCCGGCCCTGGAACATCAGAAACCAATCAGGGCGAAACTGAAGATAAATAATGTTGACAGGGTTGTCGGGACCATGATCGGCAGTGAAATTTCCAAGCGCTACGGGGAAGAAGGACTGCCTGAGGATACAATCAAGCTAACCTTTGTCGGTTCCGCCGGTCAGAGTTTTGCCGCCTTTGCCCCCAAGGGAATGTGTTTGGAATTGGAAGGGGACTCTAACGATTATCTGGGCAAAGGCCTTTCCGGGGCCAAAATAATCGTCTATCCTCCCAAAACCTCCGATTTTGTGCCCGAGAAAAATATCCTGATCGGAAATGTTGCTTTCTACGGGGCAACTTCCGGTGAGGCCTATATCAACGGCATCGCCGGGGAGCGGTTCTGTGTCAGGAACAGCGGCGTTAAAGCGGTTGTCGAGGGCGTGGGCGACCACGGCTGCGAATATATGACCGGTGGCCGGGTGGTAATCCTGGGTAAAACGGGCCGGAACTTTGCGGCCGGAATGTCCGGCGGAATAGCCTATATTTTCGACTTTGACGAGATTTATTGCAACAAAACGATGGTAACCCTGGAGAAGGTCGGTTCTGATAAGGAAATGAACGAAATCAGGGAAATGATTGAGAAACATGTGCAATATACCGGCAGTCCCCTGGGCCGGAAAATCCTTGCTGACTGGCTGAATTATTCGGCCAGGATCACCAAAGTAATCCCTGTGGATTACAAACGGATGATCGGCAATATCGAGCGCGCTTATCTGGCCGGGTTAACCGGTGATGAAGCCCTGATGGCAGCCTTTGAAGGTAAATATTAAGGGTTATAATAGGAATTAAGGTGGGACAGACGATGGGAAAAGCTACGGGATTTTTAGAATATGAAAGAATCGATCCGAAAAAACGGCCTCCAGTCGAGAGAATTAAAGACTGGAATGAAATAAGGCTGCCTCAGGATCCGGAGATTATAAAAACTCAGGGTGCGAGATGCATGAACTGCGGGGTTCCTTTCTGTCACGGGGGTGTGCTCTTAAACGGCCTGACCTCGGGATGTCCCCTGCACAATCTGATTCCCGAGTGGAATGAACTGGTCTATCAGGGGCAATGGCAGGAAGCTTATAAAAGGCTTACCAGAACCAATCCTTTCCCTGAATTTACCTCCAGAGTGTGTCCGGCGCCGTGCGAAGGGGCTTGCACGGAAGGCTATATTATGGAGCCTGTGACGATTAATAGTCTCGAAAACGAGATCATCGAGAGGGCATATAGAGAAGGCTGGGTAACACCTAAGAAAGCCAAAGCAACAGGCCGGAAAGTCGCTGTCGTCGGTTCTGGTCCTGCCGGGTTGGCGGCGGCCTATTATCTGAACGCCGTCGGGCATGAAGTAACTGTGTTCGAGCGGGATGACCGGGCCGGCGGACTGTTGATGTACGGGATTCCCAACATGAAGCTGGAAAAAAGATTTATTGAAAGACGCCTGGAGCTGATGAAGGCTTCAGGAATAAAATTCGTGCTGAATACAGAGGTGGGCAAAGATATTAAAGCCCGGGAACTGGTTGACAATTATGATGCCGTTGTACTCTGTGCCGGGGCCGCCAAGGCGCGGGGTCTTGAGGTTGAAGGCCGGGAGCTTAAAGGGGTTTACTTTGCTCTGGACTTCCTGAAGGCCAATACGAAAAGCCTGCTTGCTTCCAGGCTTGAGGACGGCAGTTATATCAGCGCCAAAGGGAAGAATGTAATAATCATCGGCGGCGGCGATACCGGAACCGACTGTGTCGCCACAGCCATCAGACATGGTTGTGCGAGTGTTCATCAGTTTGAAATATTGCCGGCGCCGCCGGAAAAACGCATAGAAGAATCTAATCCCTGGCCGGAATGGCCCAAGAAGCTGAAAGTGGATTATGGTCAGGAAGAGGCTATAAGCCTCTATGGCAAGGACCCCAGGGTTTACCTCATATCCACCAAAAAGATTGTCGGAAATGAGAACGGTGAGGTTAAGGAGGTCCATACAGTGGGCATCACCTGGGGCCGGGATGCCTCCGGCAGGTTTGTCCCTCAGGAGGTTCCGGGCAGCGCCAAAGTATGGAAGGCGGAACTTGTGCTGCTGGCGATGGGATTTTTAGGTCCGGAAGATCCTATTGCGGATGAGCTTAAGCTGGAAAGAGATTCCAGAAGTAATATTAAAGCTGAATACGAGGTTTTTGAGACGAATGTGGAGAAGGTCTTCAGCGCCGGGGACATGAGAAGAGGCCAGAGCCTTGTTGTCTGGGCAATCCAGGAAGGAAAGCTGGCCGCCCAGGAAGTCGATAAATACCTGATGGGTAAAAGTGTAATAAACTAAGGTTTTGCAAAATATGCGTATTCGATATAAAATATTGTAATGGGACAAAAATTACAGGTGTTGTTAC
>DATMXV010000287.1:0-9129 GCA_035561335.1 Desulfitobacteriaceae bacterium | reverse complement strand
TATCCGGTGATCGAGGACTGTACAGGAAAAACTTTGAGCTGATCAAGGAATAGCCGGCCTGCGGCGGTTTTTAAGCCGTAGCCGTCTAATAACAAAGTATATAGAAACAGAGCAAAAACCAGGGTAAACCAGGTTTTTGCTCTGTTTGCGGGCTTCTTGGTTTAAATTTAATACGGCCAACTGAGAATACCGCCGTCCAGGAACTTAACGTTCTTAAAGCCTTTTTCCTCAAGGATTAATTGGGCTTCATATGACCTCAAACCAATTGCACAGTAAATAATAATCTCCTTATTTTTATCTATTTGATCAAAATCTTTTCTCAGATTTCCCAATGGTATATTTGCAAAGTTTTCATATGATATCGAATTTCTGGCTACTTCCTTGGGGGTACGGACATCCAGTAAAATAAAATCCTCTTTCCTGTCAAGCTTTTCTTTAACTTCCTGGGCCGTAAGGGTTTTGGCCAAACCTGTTATCTTATTCTGCATGATATTAGCGGCAGTGATTAAATTATCCATGGCCGGGGCAAAGGGAGGAGAGTAAGCGAAGTCCATTGCTGCCAGGTTTTCCGCGGTAATACCGTTATACATACCCACGCTTAACATGTTTATCCTCTTTGAGACATCGCCGCGTCCGACAATTTGCCCGCCTATTATCCGGCCGGTCTTTTTATCCCCGATTAATTTCGTAAAAATATAGCCTGCCCCAGGATAGAAATGCGCCCGGTCGGGCCCGGGTGAAATAACAGTCGCCACATCATACCCGCAATTCCTGGCTGCTTCTTCCGTTAACCCTGTGAACCCCACGTTAAAGTTCAGGACCTGGCAGACCCCGGTCCCAAAAATGCCGGGGAATTTCTCTTGCCTGCCATGAATATTATTGGCAATAATCCGCCCGTGGATATTTGCCAGGTCGCCCATGGGGCTGTACACCCTCTTGCCGGAAATCAGATGTAAATTATCAATACAGTCCCCGCCCGCGTAAATATCGGCATCACTTGTCTGGAGGTATTCATTTACTTTAACAGCATTATTCTCAGTAATTTCCAGACCCGCCTCTTCTGCTAACTGTTTGTTGGGACTGACTCCGACGGCAATTAAGGCTATTTCCGCCGGGATTGTCCCCTGCTCTGTATTAACAGCAGCCAAATTCCCCTGGGCGTCACCCTCAAAGCCGAGGACCTTATTGGAAACTGAAACAGCGATACCTTTTCTTGAGAGGTTGTTCATGAGCAGAGCCGACATCTCTTTATCCAGCATTTTGGGCAGCAGCCTATCCAGCAGCTCTGCAATTGTAATTTTAATCCCGTATTTTTCCAACGCTTCCGCTACTTCCAAGCCAATGGGTCCTCCCCCGATAATCACTGCGTTTTTTATTTCTTTGCTGTCTACAGCGCTTTTTATACCGGCAGCGTCATCAGGATGACTCAGTTTAAAAATATTATTTAAATGGTTTCCGGGAAATGGAGGAATGGCCGGGTTCCCTCCTACCGCCAAAATAAGCTTATCATAGGAAAATTCCACTCGTTCCCCTGTCTCCAGCCTGATCGCTTCTACCTTTTTTTCTTTTCTGTCAATCCTTTCCGCCACGGTTTTATTAAATACCCTAATATTTTTTTCATTTAAAAAAAACTCTTTATTCCTGATTGTCCCCGCCGGTGTTGTCCATAAATTTTTTAATTCCTTGACATCACCGGCAATATAGTACGGCATGCCGCAACCGCCGTAAGAGATGATTTCTCCTTTTTCTATGATTGAAATCTCGGCGTCCGGCTCCAATCGTCTTAGTCTGGCGGCGGTCTTTGGGCCACAGGCAACGCCCCCGATAATTAAATATTTTTTTGACATCGCTATTCCTCCTGTTTCCCGGTTGCATCATCCAATGTTTTTTCAGTAGCCATAAGCGCTGCTCCTATAGCGCCGCTGATTAATGGTTCGGCAGGCAGCAGCATTTCTTTCTGAAGTGTTCTTTCCAGCATTTTTACAAGCCCTGCGTTCTTCCCGCCGCCGCCGGTAATTGCACATTCCCCGTCAAGTTTGATTTTTTCAATCATGCCGGAAATCTTCAGGGAAATTGCCTGATGCAACCCGGCGATAATATCTTCAACTTTTGCTCCCTCGGCAATCCTGGAAATAGCTTCCGTTTCCGCAAATACGGAACAGCCTGTAGTGAAACGCACAGGATTGGCCGACTTCAGGGACAGGTTTCCCATATCTGCCAAAGGGACCTGCAATACTTTCGCAACAACCTGCAAGATTCTGCCGCTCCCGGCTGCACAGCGGTCATTGACCACGCAGTCCGCAACTTTGCCCTTTTCTGTTACCTTGATTACGCGGGAAGCCTGATAGCCAACTTCAATCACAATTCTGGCCGCCGGCAACAGGTAATGCACGCCTCTGCTTTGGCATGATACCTCCGTGTTTTTGACAAACGGGTAGGGTATAAATGACGCGCCTAAGCCGGTCCCCCCAATGATATCCAGTTGTTCCAGGCTCAAACCGCTTTTTTCCAGGGCCTCCCGCATAACCCGGTTCGCCGCTTTGGAAAAGCTGCCGGAGATAGGGGCTATGCTGGAGGCGATGATTTCGTCATCCTTCATAATAACGGCTTTGGCCAGAGAAGAGCCGATATCTAAGCCTGCCCTGTAAAACATGTTATCCACTTCCTTTAGCGCTTTCATTTTCAGCGGAATCACCGGCAAAAAATGTGGCTCCTGTCAGTTTGCGTTCTTTTTTGTGCGGAAGACTGCCTTCTGCCTGCGCTTTTTGCGCATATTCCCGGGCCAGGATGGAAGCCCCCAAAGCTCCCGTTAACAGCGGTTCGGCCGGCCGGTGCAACGGGAAACCAATCCTTTCTTCCAGGCATCTGAAAAGGCCGTTGTTTACCGCACCTCCCCCGGTCACAACCACATCCTTCTCAATGCCGATCTTGCCGACCAGGGCATGAATCCTTTTCGCCATGGCCAAATGCAATCCATACAGGATATCTTCTAGGGGCACGCCTTCGGAAAGCCGTAAGAGGACTTCCTGTTCGGCAAACACAGTACATATTTTACTGATATCCGCCGGGTGGGTGGAACGCAGAGAAATTTCCCCAATTTCTTCGATTTTGACACCCAGGGAATCGGCGATCACTTCCAAGAACCTTCCCGTTCCGGCCGCGCACTTGTCATTCATAATGAAATTGCGCATTTTTCCGTTTACGACTTTGATTCCCTTACTGTCCTGGCCCCCGATATCAATGATGGTCCTCACATTGGGAAAAAGCCAGTTGATCCCCCGCATATGACAGGTGATTTCACTCAGCTGCCTGTCGGCAAAAGGCACATTGACCCTGCCATATCCTGTGACAATAATGTAATCGATTTGGTCGATAGTTAAATTGGCCTTTGCCAACGCTGCCTCCGTAATCTTGTTAGCCAGCTGGCGATGTTCCGCCCCTGTGGGATTGACAAGCGCGGCAAGTATTTCCTTTTCATCCCGAATAACAATTTTGGTAATTGTCGAGCCGATATCTAAGCCTGCAAAAATCATGCGCATCCCTTCTTGTCGTGAATTTGCTCAGGGTTTACAGAAACCACATAACTATAGGTCCGGCACTATTGCAGTGTTCGTTTGGGGCAAGCACCTTCGGCATGAGTCTCCACTGGAGACTCATGTTCTCTGCAATAGCTGCTTAAGACTTTTTTCAGGGGAATCATCAATGAAATATGGAAGAAAGAAGCCGCTACTTCGGGAGTATCTGGTAATACGTCAAGAATAGCGGCCAGCCTAATAATACTTTGTCCAGTTTTTCACGATCCGGGAGGCAGCTGATCATTAGTGACAGAGCGCCATACTTCCTTTGATCCGGGTTTTATTCGATATTCTCCGCGAAAGCCTGGAAGCGGGTACGTAAAGGCTCCAGCGATGCTGTCGAATAATCTTGCTCGACAACCAAGATGGGGACGTTCACCATTTCCTCGAAGTAATACCGGATTTCCGGTATCTCGTAACCATGCGGGTCACAATTTCTGATGATATTGAGGTAGACACCGTCCACCTGCCAGTCCTCAGCAAATTTGCGCAGGTAACCAAAACGGTTTTCCAGGTCTTCGGCCCGGTTTTTCCCTGTCTCCCGGAATGTCCGCGGACAGACGATTTTATCCAGATAACGCTCGGCCAGGTTCCCTACAAGGTCCCCCGTTAAAGCAACATCATGACCGAAAGTCCGGCTGCCGATGGCTGTGTCGTCCATGACGACATTGAAACCGCAGTCCTCAATGAGCTTAGTGATCGAGATATTGTCAATCAGGCAGCCGGTTATTAGCAGCCGGGGTTTCTTTTGGGCGGTAACCGGACGGTTCCTGACCTCCTCCAGAACTTCTGCCAGCAGTTTATTTCCTTCGTCCGGCGGCATGTACATAATTGCTACCAAGACCTGCAGTACTTCCGTTCCCGAAACCGGGGGAGGATCCGCTTTACGCAGGGTGTATAACTCGCGTACCAGCCCCCTTTGCTTATTGTAAAGGTCGATGGTTTCAGCCAGACGCTCAGCGCTGATCTTTTGGCCGGTTTTTTCCTCAATGGTCTTCTTCATCGACTCCATCTGGTGTTTAAAATATTCAATTGCCGGGGGGTGAACGGTGTGGGGTATATCCAGATTAAAGTTACAGGCGTATTTCAGGTAGGAGCGCCAGACATAGCTTACCCTTTCCGCACCGTCACAGGCATGAGCGCCAAAAAACGCGTCCAGGTAATCGTATTTGCCCTTCATGGCCAGGTCCAGGCAGCTCCGGTAAAAGAAACACATTACAGTGGGAAGGTAGGTATCTGCCGAGGTAATGGGTTCGTTCATATCTCCGAGGATGCGGGCAGGGACGTAATCAGCCGCCGCCAGCATTTCCAGGGGGACATAGCAGCAATAGTAGCCGGCAATCTTTTTCCCCTGACTTTTCAACTCCCGGGCATATTGCTCCGGGTCAGCGTAAATCTCCGCCGCTCTTGCCAAACCTTTTTTTTCACTCATTTTCAAGCCTCCTCCCTTTTACCAATCTAAGCCCGCTTTCTTTCTTAACTCCCTGTGGTAGTCCATAGTTTCGATAAAAGCGTCCATCTTGGTATAAGCTTCCTCTTCATTAAAGACGCGCAGGTCAATAATATCACCTTCAACGATCACTGCAGGCACCTTGAACTTTTCCATCAGAAGATTTCTTACGTGCATCAAGGTATAGGTAGCCGGACGGCAGGACAGCAGCGGGTGCCCCATCAGACCGTCAGCCCGGTATTCTTTTACATAATTCAGGTAGGGGGCGACGAAAATGATGGGATCGATATCATGCTCCCTGGCAATAGGGGCCCATTCGTGAAATTTATGGTAGGAAAAGCGGGCCAAAAGTTCCAACGGGTCGCTGACGCCGTGCCGCTCTTCTGCGGACAGCGGGGACGGGACATGATAATTCCAGCTTTCGAAGACAAAGGCGATCCCGTGCTTTTCGGCCATTTCGTCAAAAAAGCCCAGGGTATGCCAAGGCGGCAGTTCAGCAAACAGCATCCGGTATTTTTCCTTGGGGATGGCGCCGATTTTGTTGTCTACCTTGTGCTTCACCTCATCATACACCCGCTGGTAAAAGGCCAGGGCTTCTTTATCATCAGCCAGGTAGAAATGAGCGGTCATTACTGCCCAGAAATCCGGAGATACCATCGGGGACGGTACGGCTTTCCGGAGAAGGTCCACTTCGTGGGCCAGTTTGTTTGTCTGAAACATGGTATCCACCAATTCGCTCAGCTTATCCATGTCCAGTTTTTTCTGCAGCAGGTTCTCAAGGAAGGAAACAAAGGCCTTTAACTCGGCAACGAGATATTTAATGGTTTTTTCTTTGTTGCCCTCTAAATAGTACTCCTTGTACCCAACCTGGGGAAATTCCAGCATCCATACCGGAACGTCCATGTAACGTCCCATTGCCTGGAACCACTTGTAGCGGGCGTCACACACGGCCCCGCAACCCAAAAGGAAATTTGGCTTGGGCAGGCCCCCGCCGGGGGAATCGGGAGGGATCACGTAGTTGTTCTCTTTGAGTTTGCGCGCAAATCCAAGGCCGTTTCGCGCATACCCGCACAGGGTGTTGGGGAAACCATCCATTTCCGAATATTCCAGATTGGGCTCGGCGGTTCTGGTCGCGGCACATAAAGCGCCGTAGTTTTCCGGGAAGACCATCTCCACACCCATAGCCTTGCAAATAGGTACCCCCAACCACCAGTCAACCATTGCCCAGGCGGCCGGCCGGCCTTCTTCTACCGCGGCACGTGTGTTAGCCAACATCTTTTTGCCAAAGTACGACGCTTCACGGGCTGTCTGCAAAGTCTTGGCCGATGTTCTTTTTTTGGCTTTACCCTCTTTACCCTCCATTTCTAAACCTCCCTTGTAATCTTCTTCAGTATCATTACAATGAAATTTAGCTAAACTATTTTTCCGGATGCCTTAATTCAGGCGGGAAAATCCCCCTGCCTTCCATGACATCCCTGATCTTGCCCTGCGGCTCCCAGTCCAGATGCACCCATGTCAGGGGATAACGGATACTGCCGCGGTGACTGAACTCCAATCCTTCAACAATATCTTCCAGCAGTTCTCCGGGTATGCCACAGGCAATCTCGTCATCGGAAGGCCAGCTTAAAAGCCTTGACCCGTTACAGGGGAAACCGACAACCGGTTTCTTGGTCTGGATCGGGGCCACGATCACATCACCGCAAAGCGCTTCTCCATTGCAGCTGAATTCCAGCCGGCCGCCCTTATCATATAAATGCGCCACAATAAGTCTTTGAATCTGAGCTGTTTTCCCAAAGAAAATAACCGCGTCGGGGTCAAAGGAAGTGCTTTCCAAAGGAGCGACAACCATGGCGTAGTGCTTGCCCCCTTCAAAACGCGGTGAGGTGGCAATGGTCTTACGCGCTATACTCTCATCTGTAAAGTAAGCGCGGACATAACCGTCGGCATAATCTTCAGGAAGTTCCCGGAAACCCAGCAAACCCGCTCCCAGGGTGCAAAAACCGGCGCTGTCATTCGTCCCGGCAGTTACCCTGCCCAGATAGCGCGCTTGTCCCAAAAGCTGGCACAGCGCCAGGTTTTTCCCTTTAATCTGCCTGATGGGTTTCCCTTTTTCATCCCTGATACTTTCCAGTTCCTCGGCATTCTTTACCAGTTTAACTGCTACAGGTGAACTTGATAACCTTAACATCTGGTTATAGCGGTCTGCCAGTACCTTAAAATCCCTCTTTCCGTCACCCATCCTTTTCATCTCCCTTTTAATTTAGTAAACAATACCTTGTTCTTTACTTGATACTTTACTTGATACTTTACTTGTCCCCTAATTGTTCCTACTTGTCTTTTTCCTCCCTTCAATCAAATAGACCCGCTGCATTCGCCGAGTCGGTTAGGATAATTTTATTTATTTTAACAAATATTGAATAATATGGAATCGCATCATAAACGAAACTACCTTGCCTTACTAAATATGGTACTTCATATGTACTTCATACTAATGGGATTAATCCGTCCACCCAAATGCTTGGTTTACAACTGAAAAAGAGCTTATTAATTATCGCCGCCTTCGACAGTATTTATGTTTTTATGTAAAAGCGAAGATATCATAAACTCATACTTTTCTCTCTTCTTCCACCTTAGCGTCACCAATTTTCCGGAAAATGCCCTTGTATTCAACAAGACCAATTTCGCAGCCCCGGCCTATGGTAACATTAGTACCGCGTACTTCTTTGGCAATGGTATTCTCGAGAACAATCTCGTCACCCTCAATTATTTCAGATTCGAGAACTGGATTAACGGTGTTTTTCGTTACTTTTAATCCTGTCGAAGAAACGATAGCGACATTGATTTTTCCGCCGCCCATCTCTGTCACCTGACTTTTGAAAAGATGTAGCCTGATTTTTATGTCGTCAGCATTCAGCAGACCGTTTATCTCAAATGAGCCGCAAGAATTGAAGATTTCTGCGGTGCAGTCACGACCAATTTTAGCCGAGCCTTCAAGCTTCACGTTTTGGACGTCAAGGTTTTCACCGATCGTTGTGGAGCCCGAAATGATCAAGTTGTCTCCGCTTATGCCGCCTTTTATCTGACCTGAACCATTGATTATAAACTCCTGGGCCTTGACACTGCCCTCCACTTTGCCAAAGCCGTTAATTTTTCCATCCTCAGCATTAAGATTGCCGTTTATGCAGCCGGAACCGTTGATCCGGAACATTCTGCAGACGACATCTCCACTTATCTTTCCTTCCCCGTTAATTTTAACACTATTGAAAACGCCTCCCGAAGAACTACCGCAACCGTCAATTTTTAAATCGCATTTTATGTTATTATTCACGCTATATCCTCCTCACCTCAGATTATTTTTTAATATTTTTTAAATATCCTCCTTAGATCAGTTTTAATTTCAGTTCTTCAATAACGGTTGCCATATTGATACGTCCGATAAGCCGTAAATTTTTGTCGTAACATATCTTGCAGGGCGGCGAAACCACAAAACACAAGAATACACCTAATTTCCTCATTAATAAAACCTCGCTGGATTTACTCTTGAATTTTATCATTCCCTCCTGGAGTACCTCCAACAGGGATCTGCCTTCGTCAAAGCTGATTTCGCCTGAGACGATAAATTTATTTAAAATAAATGCTGAAATAATGTCATTAAAATCAAGCACTTGCCCATCGCCATTAAAATCGAGATACATTTTGAGTACTTCAGGAGTAACAATGTTTCGTTGTCTCACTTCATCCACATTTAAACTGATCTTATTAAAAACCGGGGAAAAAACATCGACAAGATCATCCAAAGAAATATCTTCTTTCATGTTTTTAATCTTATCAATCCGCGACAGCACCCTGTTTTTGGGGAAAAAGGTTTCCTGCCCAGTATAAGTTGATTTCTTAATAAACCAATCCTCGGGGATTAGTCCTTTACGTTTCCATCGGTAAAGCTGGCCATAGGAAATATTAGTAAGCTCAAGCAATTCTTTCTTTGAAATTAATTCATCTTCCATCTATACATACCCCCTGATGTCCACAGTGTAACATAACACTGTTTTGCAGTCAATATTTTTCTTCACACTCAGCCCCCCATTCTCTCCTTCATCGCTTTGA
>DATMXV010000286.1:0-9995 GCA_035561335.1 Desulfitobacteriaceae bacterium | reverse complement strand
AATAAAAGTTCAGCAAAAAATCATAGTAATTTATGAGCCGGCTTGCTATTCTTAAAGAGGAAAAGAACAGCAGACAGCAATACTCCGGAGAAGGGTTGGAAGTGAAAAATGAAGTTATTGACAATCCAAAAAGGAATAAACAGTTCTTTGGGTGTGCAGACAAGCCTGGGAATACTTGATGTTGAAACTGCGGGTCTGAGGTTTGGGTTGCAAACACCGGCAGGTATACTTGAACTTATCCGGGCCGGCGGGCTGAATCTTGAATTCCTGGAGGAACTGGTTGCGAAAGCGGCAGCTTGTGGAGACAAATCATTTTTTTTGGCGGAAGAAGCTGTTAATTACGGGCCTTGTGTGACAAATCCGGAAAAAATCCTCTGTGTCGGCCTGAATTACCGGAAACATGCTCAGGAAACGAATATGAGTTTTCCGGTGAAACCGATTATTTTCAGCAAGTTTAATAATGCCCTTGCGGGGCACCGGGCTGTGATCGTACCTCCCAAAGCGGCCAAACAGATAGATTATGAGGCGGAATTAGTGATTGTTATCGGCAGGGAAGTAAGGGAAGTAAGCGAAAAAGAGGCTTTAGCCTGTGTCTTCGGTTATTGTGCCGGTAATGATTTATCTGCCCGTGACTTGCAGCCCTTGCAGGGCCAGTGGTTATTGGGTAAAACCTGTGACGGGTTTGCTCCCCTCGGTCCCTGGCTGGTTACCGCGGATGAAATCCCGGATCCCGGCAAGCTTCCGATCGAGTGCCGGGTTAACGGGGAAATCCGCCAGGCTTCCAATACCGGGGATATGATTTTCAACTGCGCCCGGTTAATCAGTTATATTTCCCAAAGTATGACCTTAAAACCCGGTGACCTTATTTTTACCGGAACGCCGGAGGGTGTGATTATGGGTTATCCGGAAGGAAAACGGGTCTGGCTGAAAGCAGGGGATGAGGTCGAGGTAGCTATCGGGAAGTTAGGCAAGTTGAAAAATACAATCGGCTGATAATTTCCCTTATGTTTCCTTTTGTTTGCTTTCGGAAAAGCGAAAGATCAGCCAGATTCCTCCAAAAACGATGGCGCCTATGACCAGGGCTAGGATGAAACGTTTAGGGTTATCGGGATTGCTGGAAATTTGCCAGAAATAGTGGCCTACCCAGGATTCCCAGGCGATCATTGGGATTTTTCCCACGAGACTGGCGAGAAAAAATGTCCGGAATCTTATTTGGGATAAGCCGGCGATATAATTTACCGCTGCCGCCGGGCAAATTGGGGTCAGCCGGGCCAGCACTATCAGGCAAAAGCTCTTTTGGGGGGAGATAGCGGCCATTTTACCTAAGATGTAAGATTTCGTTATTTGGGCCTGAATCCATTCTTGTCCCAGGGAGCGCGCCAGCCAAAAGCCCAGGGAACAACCTAAAAGACTGCCGCTTAAAGAAAGCAGAAAACCCGGGAACCAGCCGAATAAGACTGAATTCAGTCCTGCCAATAAGGGAAAGGGAATAATCGGGAACAACATTTGCAGGGCAATAATCAGTAAATCAAGGATGTAGCTTTTCCAGCCCAGGTTGGCCAAAAACGCCTGCAGCCCTGCCGGTTCCTGTACCCTGGGATAAAGGAAAACGATCAGGGCCAAAGAAAAGATCAGGGTTATTAAGGAATTGAGCTTTTTTTTGGAAAGGATCAAGTTGTTCCTCCTCTACTTGGCATATAATAATTATTGTACATCAAATTGTAGAAAAAAGGTTTATTTTTTTGATTTAGCGTATAATTTTAGTAAGATGACAAATTGGCAAAACAGTAATAAGATATCTAAAAGAGGGATATCCAAGAAAAATTATTATGAAAATTTTATGTTGTAAGGGATGATGATTGTGTTTTATGATGGTGCTGTTTACCGTCCGCCCAGTGAAGCGGGGAGCCTGATTCTCCAGATTACTGTTGGCTGCCGGCATAATGCCTGTACGTTCTGCAGTATGTATAAAGATAAACGTTTCAGAATTAAAAGCTACCAGGAAATTGAACAAATTATTTCTCAGGCCCGGGCTTATTACCCGGCGGCCGAGAGGATTTTTCTGGCAGATGGGGATGCTTTGACTGTCGATACAGCAGTCCTGGTTAAAGTCCTGGACGGGCTTTATCAGAATTTCCCCCTCCTCAAGAAAGTTGGGATTTACGGAGGCCCTAAGGATATTCAGCTTAAAAGTATTGAGGAGCTGAAAGAGCTCAAGGCCCATGGTTTAAGCATTGTTTATCTGGGCGTGGAAAGCGGAAGCGCCCGGATCCTCAAGGCGGTGCATAAAGGGGTAACCCCGGAGGAAATGATTGCCGCCGGGCAAAAGGTGATGGCCGGCGGCTTGCTCCTTTCCTGTACCGTGATTATCGGCCTGGGCGGCAAAGCTCATTCTCAGGAACATGCCATAGAAACAGCCAAAGTGGCCAGTGCGATTGATCCCCACTATTTGGCGGGATTAACCTTATTAATTGAACCGAATGCGCCAATCATGCGTAAAATAAAAAGCGGAGAGCTGGAGCTTCTTACTCCCCTGGAATGTTTAAGCGAGATCCGGACTTTAATTGAACATTTAGAGGTGACAGATTGTATTTTCCGTTGCAACCATGCTTCTAATTATTTGCCGTTGAAGGCTACTTTACCCGGGGAAACCTCTAAGCTTTTGCGTGAGATTGATGATGTAATTAAACATAATCAGACAGAGCGCTTACGTCCGGAAAATTGGCGGGCCCTCTAAGTTCAGTTTGATTAAATTTTTAATTGCATTATGTGAATTTATTTATGCGGGAGGATAAAAAGACGCGTGATTTATTTGGATAATGCAGCGACAACCTGGCCGAAACCAAAGGGAGTGGCGGAAAAAATCCAGGAATTCTTAACAATTACAGGCGGGAATCCCGGCAGGGGAGGACACGCTTTTGCCTTGCAGGCTTCCCGGATAATTTTTCGGGTCCGGGAAGATTTAGCCGGATTTTTCGGGGCTGATGACCCCACCTGTGTTATTTTTACGCAAAATGCCACTCAGGCTTTAAACCAGGCTTTATTTGGCTATTTGCATCCCGGTGACCATGTAATAACTTCCTCCCTGGAGCATAATGCTGTTACCCGGCCTTTATGGGTATTAAGGCAAAGGGGGGTCAAGGTCACGCAAATTCCGGTCCGGCCGGAAAAAGAATTTCCCTGGGAAGATTATCAGAAGGCTTTTAACAAAAAGACAAAATTGGTGGTAACCTTACATGCCTCCAATGTAACCGGGACGGTTTTGCCTGTGGAGCGGATCGGAAAAATTGCCCGGGCCCAGGGTGTCTTGTATTTGCTTGACGCCGCCCAAACAGCCGGTATTTTTCCCCTTGACCTGGGCCGGATGCCAATTGATATGCTGGCCTTTCCCGGCCATAAGGGTTTGCTGGGCCCTCAGGGAACGGGGGGGTTAATAGTCAGGCCGAAAATCGTCCTCCAGCCTTTAATTTATGGAGGGACCGGCAGTATGTCTGAATCAGATCGGCAGCCGGATTTTTTGCCTGACGCCCTGGAAAGCGGGACTTTGAACGGGGTTGGGATCGCCGGCCTGGGGGCGGGGATAGAATATCTGAAAAATTATGGCCTTGATAATGTGCGCGAACGGGAACAAGCCTTGTGCCGGCGCTTGATCGCGGGCTTAAGCACAATCCCGGGTGTTCAGTTGTACGGGGGCCTGGACGCCGGGAAAAAAGCCCCGATTGTCGCTTTTAATATTGGAAAGACAGATTCAACGCTTGTCGGTCATGCTTTGGACCAGGAATACGGGATTATTGCCAGGGCAGGGTTGCACTGCGCTCCCCATACCCATGTATCCCTGGGGACAATCAAGCAGGGTGTTGTCCGCTTCAGCCCTTCGCATTTTAATACTGATGAGGAGATTGATCTGGCCCTGGAGGCTGTTTCGGAGATTGCCAAAAAGCTCTCAATTCCCTAAGGAGTTGAGAGCTTTTCCAGCGCACTGCCGGTAAATTACTAAATAGACCCCCACGCCGCAGACGCGGCGCCATCAGAAGGATGAAAATTAAACGGAGGGAGATCCAAGTGTAAAAAGAACCATTTTTGCGGAGGAGCGTTAAGTGCACGAAACGGAGCAGCGTTAAGAAGTGCCATTGGTTTACATGCAGGCTAACCCAGAGGTTTGGCACTTTAGCTGCGTAGTGGAGTAAGCAGCTCCGGAGCAATGGTGAACGTACACTTGGATCTCCCGGAGTAGTTATTTCAGAGATTTTTTTGTGAACGCAGGCTGTCTAATATTTGCTGCCCCTGCTGCTTGACCTCCAAGGGATATCCGGCCACTACATAATAGACTGCCGCCGCGGCCCCGGCCAGGATTTGGTTGGCCCAGCCGGCCAAATCCCGGTATTTTCTGGCTAAGGGGTTATCCGGAACGATTCCCTGGCCAACTTCATTAGTTACGAAGATCACCTTAGGGCCTATGCCAACTGCGGCTTGAGCGGCTTTTCCCACTTGGGTCAGGATCTCCTGGTCAGGGGTACCGGCAAGTAAGAGGTTGGAAAGCCAGACAGTAACACAATCCAGGAGAATTATTCCCTGGCTGTCTTTAAGATCAAGCAGTGCTTTTTCAATCTTGAATGGCTCTTCGATCAGATCCCACTCCGCCGGGCGGCTTTGGCGATGTTTTTCCACCCGCTCCGCCATTTCTTTATCCAGGATTTGGGCAGTGGCAATGTAGGTAACAGGAAGCCCGGAGCAGCCGGCCAATAACTCGGCAAAACGGCTTTTGCCGCTGCGGGCGCCGCCGGTTACAAGGATGAAATCCCCCAAAAACCCACCTCCTTATCTATTTCCTGATTTATAAGGGATTTATAAAAGATTTCAGTCATTTTTTTCGCTGACTCCGGCATCGGTGAAAGTAGCCATTTCTTCCAAAATGCGAATAGACGCTTCGACCAGATGGAAACAGAGGGCTGCTCCCGTGCCTTCACCCAGGCGCATGTTCAGATTTAACATCGGTTCCAGACCGAGAAGCTGCAAAGCGGCCCGGTGACCAATTTCCACAGAACCGTGGGAAGGAATCATATAGGCATTGGCTAAAGGACAGAGTTTGGCGGCAATGATGGCGCCTGCGGTGGAGATGAAACCATCAATTATAATAGGAACGCGTTCAGCCGCTGCTTCCAGGATTGCTCCGGCAATAGCGGCAATCTCCAGGCCGCCGATCTTGGTCAGGACATCGAGGGCGTCTTCCGGATCAGGTTTATTGACTTCGAGGGCTTTTTTGATCACATTTTGTTTTAAGATTAAGCCGGCGTCGTCAATACCCGTGCCCCTGCCGACAACATCACTTACCGGCAGTTTGCTGTAGAAGGCAACAATGGCGGAACTGGGAGTGGTATTGCCGATTCCCATATCTCCGGTTGCCAGCAGGTTAACCCCGCCGGCTATGGCCTCCCGGGCTACTTCGGCCCCAACCAGGAGAGCCTGAAGGGCTTCTGTGGGGGTCATTGCCGGACCCTGGGCCATATTTTTAGTACCGTTGGCAACCCGGCGGCGCATCAGTTCCGGTGGTTCCAGAGGGAAAGCAACCCCGACATCAGTACAAACGACTTCCGCTCCGGCCTGGCGGGTGAGGACATTGATTGCCGCGCCGCCGTTAAGGAAATTATACACCATTTGCGGGGTAACTTCCTGGGGGTAAGCACTTACGCCTTCAGCGACCACCCCATGGTCCCCGGCCATTAAAAGAACAGCCTTTTTGGTGATCTGAGGATGGACTGTTTGTTGAATCCCGCCCAGTTGCTTGACAATAGTCTCCAGTTGGCCGAGGCTGCCCAGGGGTTTGGTCAGGGAATCCAGGTGTTCCTGGATCCTGGTCATTGCCCCTTCATCTAAAGCAGTTATCCTGCTAAGAAGTTGGGCGAATTCAGCTTGCAAACCGGCAAAGGCTTTTGAGTTATCCAACATTATTAATTTCCTCCTTTGAAATAATTAATCAATTTTAGCTCTGAAAAAATATAAGTCCCGACCACAAAAGTGGCAGGGACTTTACCTTCATCTCCGCTTGCTTCCCTATACCCCGGAAAGACTTATCCATTTCAGGCAGGTTTCCTGGCTTTCGAATCAACACCAATCCGTACCTTCCCAGTAAACACCAGTGGTTTTACGGCGGCTCCTCTTATACAGTGGTGGGTCCGCGCCGGTTTTAGCGGCTTCCCTATTATCCCCTCGGGGCGCCTGAAACGTTTGCTTGTTAAGTTTAAAATAGAATAACATAAACTTAAATTGATGACAAGTTAAAAATTTAAGCAAGTAAAATCGTGTTTGACATTCGATTTTGTTGTTGATATAATGAGCACGCACTCATTGAGTTGGAGGTCATTCAATGGCAGGGAAACGCCAATTACAAAAAGCACAGACCAGAGAAAGGATTATTGCCGCCGCGATCAAGGTATATTCCGAATACGGTTTTTCCGCTCCCACGACTGCTATTTCCAAGGAAGCACAGGTTTCTCACGGTTCGATATTCGTTCACTTTCCGACTGTTGAAAGCCTCCTCGTTTGTCTGCTGGAGATTTTCTCCCAGGATATAAATGCTGAATTACATTCCCTGTCTGAATCCAGCAATGATATTGAAAAACTTTTGGATATGCATATAAGCGTGTTGATAAAATATGAGGATTTTTATAAACGCTTGATAAAAGAAGCAGTTTACCTGCCGGAAGAAGCAAAGAACACATTTATAGCCATCCAGTCAACCGTATCCATTCATTTTTTGCAGGTATTGGAGCCTGAAATAAGTGCGGGGAAAATAAAAGAAGTACCTTTCCATATGCTGTTTAATACATGGCTTGGATTGGTTCACTATTATCTGCTGAACAGCGACCTGTTTGCGCCTCGGGATTCGGTTTTGAAACGCTATAAGAATACATTGATTGAGTGTTTTATAGCGTTAATAAAACAATAAAATCAAACTTATGGAGGGGAGGTAACGAAAATGAAAACCTGTATCGCCTGTGGTATGCCCATGAAGAACAAATCCGATTTCGCAATGAGCGATGAGAGCAAGGACTATTGCGTTTATTGCGCCAACCCGGACGGCTCTATGCACTCTTTTGAAGAGAAAAAAGAGGGCATGACGAACTTCATCATCAAGACACAGGGATTGGCCCGCGAAGCCGCCGAAAGCGCGGCGCTGTCCATGATGAAAAAGCTCCCGGCCTGGGAAAGCCGCTTTGCTGAATAGACCTTGCCGGGTATTTTTTGCACTATCAGAAAGTATAAATTTTGGGTCAGCATAAGGGCAACTAAGACTTTCGCCGAGGCCTTAAGGTTTGGTGAAAGCCTTAGTTTTCTTTACCTTTTGCGGAAAAAGTCCTTGACAAATCGCTCCGGTCCTACTGTAATAAAGCTTTCTCTGCCCTGTACCTGGAAATGTTGAAAGACTGCCAGGGCGCTGCTTCTTCCAGGGTTTGCTTTTTATATTCAAGCCCGTCATCCAGTTGTTTAACCAGTTCCTGATCGGAAATCCTGTTCCTGAAGTCAACCAGCAAGGGGACAGAGTCAGAGGAGAGTGTTGTCAAATAGCCGATATCGATGGAATAGCCTTTGTTGTACCGTTCAATATTATTGGTGACGATCAGCCTGTCGACATTAATATAATTCACCAGGGTATAGGCGGCAATCGAGATCACCAGATAGAATTTGAACAGGATCAGGGGTCTGTACCATATTTTCAACAAAGTTGCGCTAAACATGACAAACAGGTATCCCATGAAGGCATGGGTAAGGACCCTAAGGTAAGTGAATCCGTAGGCCTCTTCATACAGGGACATCCTGAAGTGAGCCGATAACAGCATTACAAACGTGCAAACTACGAGCACGGTATTGAGAACTTGGACTGTTTTATCAATCCTGCCGCCTGATATTTTGCCCAAATACAGGTTCCCCAGCAGGATTACCAGATTAATCAGCGTAATCAAAACCAGTTCGAAAAAGCCTTTCCTGGCATATTCCGCATAGGTAAAATCAGTGGGAAGGCCGTAGCTTAAGCTGCCGAAGAGATAGGAAAACTGGATCGTGATAAAAATGATATAAAGGATGTTAATCAGGGTCAGAATGGTTGTGACCGTAATTGGGTCCAGGAAGGCCTTGGTTTTAAACAGGCGCTTGAGGTCGGGCAGCGTACCGTTTGCTTTGTTTCCGGGCCGGAAGAGGCTCCAAAGATAGCTGAATACCAGGCAGGTAATCAGCGTAACAATAATCAGCCTGGCGAAAAATTCAGTCATGTCAATATTAAAAATATCAGGGACCTGGTTCAGGAAATGACGAAAGATTTCGTCTGCGGAAGAGAGGAGCGGGATGATGATAATTAACAAGGGAATGGCAACAAGGATGCCTACCAGGACCTTGCGCGCCGTTCCCAAATCCCTTGAATCTGACCCGTGTTTTGTAATCCTGGCCAGGAGCAAAAAAGGCTTGAGGCAGTTTGCCAGCGGCCGGAAAAACATTCCCTGAAGTAGATCCGCTAAAAACCAGGGCTCAAACCATTGATAATGGTTTTTGGAAGTAAGAAGCAGGGTATGGGTAACTAACAAGGCGGGGACCATAAGGAAATTGAAAAAGGCAAAAATCTCATTGGAAAAAAAGAAATATGTCAGGGACAGGGCCAGAATTGGTATTCCCCAAAGCCATGTCCGGCTGAATTTCAGTTGCTGATTCTTCCTCATATTCCAGAGAAGTACGGCATAAAGGGCTATGGCGTAAAGCGGATAGGATAAGCCAAGGGGTTTTCCGTAAAACAAGAGATCAAACAGGAGACCAAGAAGCAGGGAAAAAAGCAGGAGCCAGATATTTTCCTTGCTGTAGAGATTATCCCTGTAAGGATCATCTCTGTAAGGCTTATCCTCCTGGCCTTCTGGCGCTTGCAGATTAATTTGTTCCATCTGAAATCCCTCCAATCTTTTCGGGCGGCGTATATTCCAAAATGTCCCCTGGCTGGCAGTTCAAAGCCCGGCAAATTGCCTCCAGGGTAGAGAAGCGGACCGCTTTTGCCTTATTGTTTTTTAAAATCGAAAGGTTGGCCGATGAAAGGTCTATTTTTGCTGCCAATTCTGATAAACCAATCTTTCTTCTGGCCATCATTACGTCCAGATTAACAATTATAGCCATTTCCAGTATCCTTTCTTCTAGATTGTCAAATCATTTTCCTCTTTTACGATTACGGCCTGCCGGAAAACTTCAGCCAGGACTACGGCAAAAAGTCCCGCGATGATAAAGACCATTGTAACGATCACCGTGAGGAACGAGTTATAGAAAATAATCTTGACCAGATAAGCGGCGGCAATTATAAAACAGGCCCTGCCAATGCGGTTAAGGCTTTTGACGTTATCCATCATAAAAGGGTTTTTTCGGTTCAGGGTTTTAAATATTTTCCTCATTTCGTATACCAGGACGAGGCAGAAGATTCCGCCTATGTAGAGAAAGCCGAGTAAAAAATAATAGTTTTCATTAGGAGGTTGATATACAGTTGAAATGTACCATTTCAAAGTAAAAGGCAGAGTTGCGCAGATAGCCAGGCCTCCCAGGAAAATCAGGTCTAAAATCCATTTAACAATACTTGACAAGCCTTTTTCACCCAAAATAAACATAACAGGCCGAGTCCCTCCTTCGAATTTTCCTTATGTATTTTCTCCCTACCAAGTATATGCCGCTTAAACAAATTAATCAATAAATATTTATTGATTATCAATAAATATTTAACGTTTATTATGATGTTGCAGATATATTGAACTAAATTGAAAGGCGAGATGCCATTTTGCAAATTGAAACGCAGTCTTTGTAACGAACAATTGAATATTTGTAAACGAAACGCAGTTTTTGTAACATAAATGCAGTTTGATTTATTCTGCGGACACAAAAACCGCCCGTCAAGATCGGCCACATCTTCGCTCTTAACGAACGGTTTATTTAAAATTCTAATAAAATTTGTAATTTATTTAAATTATCTATAATAA
>DATMXV010000285.1:0-12120 GCA_035561335.1 Desulfitobacteriaceae bacterium | reverse complement strand
CTCTTAAAGTAATTATGGCGAATAATTGCGAAACCTCAGCGAATTTTCCAGAGTTACAGGTATTCCGGTATCGCTCCCGGTGACTTCAATCTTAACTTTTGCAACTCTTGCCATCTTGGGATTGGCTCCATCGTAGGAAACCTGAAAGTCGGTTATTTTTCCGACTACAATATTTTCCGCATCATTAGCATCAATACCGATACCCCACTTAAGCTGGTTTTCTGAAATATCGCCTTCGGAATGATAATAACTGAAAATCAAAAAATCTTCCGGATCATCTTCTGATTTCACTCTTTCTAATTTTACTATATAGGGATTATCCTCCGGCGCGGACAGCGTAGACAACCCTTTGGTTTCCATCGCCTGTTCGATAAACAGATTCATTGCTGCTTTTGCCTGGTCCTGCACACTGATATCTTCAACAGCCTGATGATAAGAACGCAGGTGGTTAAGAAAAAAGGAGCCCACTGTTACGATAAGCATGGCCGTTAAGGACACGGTAACAAGAAGTTCAACAATCGTAAACCCCCGGCAGTTATTCAGTTTATTTTTCATGTTGAAACATCTCCGCCTCGTTATTAGTAACTTTGAAAGATTTTTAAAGTTTTTTCCAATTCGTTACCGAAATCAGATCAGCATAAGGGTTAGTTCCCGGATCCTCAGGTGCTTTACCGCTGACATCATAGACAAAGGAAATTGTCTTCAGGGTTGGGGGTATGAATAACGAATTCAAGTCATTTTCGGCAATAATTTGCTTAACCAGATTTTCGCTCGCATAGAAATGCTTGGGATAATCATCTTCCACTGTGATGTTGCCGCCGGCAATGATCGAACCATAATAGTTAACTTTTCCCCGGACATACACTTGTCCGGTCGTCAGGATCAGACCGCCTACATCAGACGAAGCATCGATAACAATCGTTCCGATCGGCAAGCCTGCGCTGTCACCGTCTGCACCAATCAGAGCGACATCATGCTCACTGATTACCAATCCCTTAAACTCAGGGAAATCAGCAGTTTTAGCTATCTCGGAAATCTCAGAAAGTTTAACCCGATCAGCTAAAACAGCGGCAAACTGATTATTAACCTTTTCCTCTACCTTTTCTCTGCATTTATTTTGTTTGTCACCATAATCCTCCACAGGTTCACCATTATAATAAATTTCACCATTACTGATATAGCCGCCCAAGGAAAACACATTTCCGCCCAGACTAATGGAAGAATCGTCGTCTCCCGTGCCGTATCCCGTATTGAGGAAATCAGTTGTGTTCTTATAAACTTTATAAAAATGTTCAGCTTTATCGAATATATTCAAATAATTCAAAGTCTCTTTCAATTGATCGATTAATATCAGGGATTTGCCGACTTTACGAAAAGTGTACTTGTTTTCGTCACCCTCGGGAAGGTAGCCATAGGCCCGGTAATTATCGTTAACGGATACACTTTCCCCTGTCTGATAATTCGGGTCATTCGGGTCATTTGGGTCATTCGAGTCATCCTGGTCATTGGAATTAATATACACGACACCGGCTAAAAAGGAGTCACCGACAATCCGGACTTTAGACCCATTATTTACATTGATATCCGGACTGTTTATAACAATGCTGCTGCTCTGATCGTGGCCTGCTTCACCGCCTGAATAGCCATTATAATGACCTTTAATTAAAAGTATGGATTTTATACCGTTAATTTCGATATCATCTTTTGTATAAGCATACTCGTCAACTTTACCATTCTCACCAATTTCGCCAATTTCAATCCTGCTATCAACTGTGCCGCTCTGGATGACAATGTTGTCGGAATAAACACTTTTCTGAACATAAAGGGCAGTGTTGTTGGAATTTACCTGGACATTGGCATAACTATAAGCGTTACCGGCAATCCTGACCTCTGTTCCGTCAACCGGATCGGCCGCAGATTTTCCGGCAGTAATGCCCCCAAACAGAGACAGATTCTTTAGTTTCTGAGGGTCCTGAGGAATTGTGCCTGCCGCGAAAATATCGCCTTTGACATTGATACTCGGTCCTGCCAGGTCGATATTCTGATAGCTGACCAGAGCTGTCCGCCAAAGAGGCTGATCCTGTAGATTAACGGTATTTGATACGCTTTGGTAGCCCAGAATCTTCTGCGGTACTGAAATATTTAATTTGGCTTTAACCTGCTGAATTACCTGGGTAGATTCATTTTTAACCTTGAATATCAGGGGGATCGTCATTCTTGTTCCCGGGAGGTCTACAACATCAAAAGGAATAATTTTACCATCAATTCTGACTGATTCCGGTACGTCTCCCGAGATAGCAGTGTAATCAGCCGGCGAATACAATTCGTCATCATCCGAATACTTAGTTGGATCGTAATATTCGTTTAAATTGTCTACATAAGCAGTTTGCATAATCTTAATAAAGTCTGGTATGTCTGGTATGTCTGGTATTTTCAATTGTTCTCGCAGATAATCTTCATTCAGTGTCCCGTCACTCTTGAGCCATTTATAAACAGGCTTATCCGGATGCTGGAAATTATAAATTTTTTCTTTCTCTATTTCCTTCTGGACCTCTTTATTCACAGCCTGATTGCCGGCTTCAATCGCTTTTTTGATTTGCTTCCCGATTAAGCTATATGTCTGATCCAGCGTGGAATCAGCAACATAAAACGTAGTTTTCACATTTCTATCACTAATCTGGACACGATAGGCTGACACTGACAATGAAAGGATCGCTATCCCGAGGATGCTTAAAACAGACATAATAATCAAAACCATGCCCATAGTCATGCCCTGATTAAGTTTTAAGTATCTTCGCAGCACCGGCATTCACCTCATCATCTAATCTGCTTGATTTGACTTAAGACCGTAGGTTTGACAGGAGGCTGACCCGAACGGGTTTCGGGGGTTACAGTGACAGTAATGGTAACTCCCGCTTCCTGATAGCGGGACTCAGGGGTTTCTTCACCATCCCGGGTAATTATCACAATTCTTCCTTGTTCCGGTTTAAGAATTAACTTGTCCTTAGCGAATTTTGTCACTTGCAGGGTATAATCTGTTTCATTTAACAGATTAACGGTAATATCAGCAGACGGGTCTTCTTCCTGTCTAAGCCTAACCTTAATCGGCTCAGCAAGTGTAAATCCCCCCTTAAAACCAACCCCTGAGACAGTAATTCCATTAGCGTCAGCTGTCAATGTCCCGCCATCGGAAGGGATCGTAAATTCCGCATCGTAAGCCGGTGCATCGGCCGGATTACTGGTTATATCACTGGTTATCTTAATTTCAGTATTGTATGTATCTATCCCATTGCTGTCAGATTCATCTACTGTTCCACCCTCATCAGTGATGATATTCATCAAATCAGTAAAACTCTTACTCTTATATTCCTCCATATATTTCTGAGCCAGTTGATTGGCATCCATCTGCCCTTTGGCAAGATTGGCATATTTGAAAGAATTGGCAAAAAAAGCAGACAAGGGAACGATAATCAACCCAAAAACAGCCAGGCTTACTATAACTTCAATCAGGGTCAAACCGCTTTGGGTCCTCCGGTTTCGCTCCATACCGACTCTCTCCTTGTCTATCTTATCTGCACATCCCCGCTGCGCTTAGTAACTACTATCCTTGGTTTAGCAGGATCATCATTTAAAACCTGAACAACAAGCGGGATACCTGTTTCATTGGTCAGCGCTAGATTTATCCCGTTCTGATCATTTTCCTGGTTGCGCGGGGTGCTATAGATCAGCAAGGTAACCGACTGCCCCAACGGCTGAAAGACTTCCAGGCTGCCATCCTTGGGATAACTGTCATTTTGGGTCTGATATTGAAAATAGTACTTACCATCTTTCTGCGTAACTTTAATGCTGGTATTCACAAAATCAGGACTATCACTGTAAACATAACTTGTCCTTGTATAATCCTTGCTCTTCCCCAGGACTACGGCCGGAAGATCGGCTGTAAGCGGTTTCAGGGACAGAACAAAATCTGCGGTAACCGGAGCTGCGGCTTCTTTATTCACTGTTGGGGCACTGGCAGTTGCCGCCCCTGCAGTGAGAACATAAGGGTTTGCCGAGCCATATGTACCATTAATATCCCAACTCAGAAAATCCGAATCACTGCCCGGATATTTCGGCAGCATAAACAACCGGAAAACAATATTCCCGTTTACTATCTGCGGGTTTTTACTTGGGGTAATTAATATACTTTTCACGAACATTTTCTTTTCCCAGCTTTCCACAGAACTGAGAAATGAGAGCAAACTGGTATATGGTCCGCTATACTGCAGGGTTAAATCCACACTCGGAATCTGTTCTTTATCATTGCCTGCGGAAGCAGCAGCCTTGGCGCCGGAACCGGCCTTAACCTCGTCTTCGACCAGACCCTTCAGATAATAATCCAATTGTCCGGCAGCTTTGCTGTTAGTGATACTCTTGGCCAGCTGAACATCGCCGAAAGAAATTGCCAGGCCCCCTAAAGGGCCGGCAGTTAACATCTGATCAATTGCTAGGATAGTTTTCTCCTGATCTGCCAAAGGAAAAAACATCCTGGTCTGTTCATCGGCTTTAGCTTTCATTATTTTATAATCATGCGGCAATTTCCCATTGGAATCAAGAAAGTCCTTGATCCCCATGATCAGTTGATCATTGGCGGCCGCCTGATTTTTAAGGGTTGCAATTAATTGCTGCTGAGGTTTAAAAACAAACCAATAATAAACAAAAATAAGTACTATAAGTCCTAAACATACAGCCAGAATCTTTTCCCTTTGGGTAAATTTCATCCTTAAATTACCACCTTTATTTCAACTATTTCAACATTCCTTCAATACTGAACTTATAGGCATTTTCTGAGCTGTCAATAACAATGTTTTTGACTTGGATATTCTGAAAAATATCACTGGTCTGAAGTTGGTGCTGCAATTCAGCGATTGCTGTCCTGGTAGAAGCAGTTCCCTGCAAGGAAAAGACAGAATCCGTCAGAGAAAAGGCCTGAAAGGAAAGGCCATTTGGTACCATTGCGGCGATCTTGTCAAGCAGCTGACGGTTGATCCGCTCCTCTTTTTGCAATCCTTGGGCCAGCTGATTGACGGTTTTAAGATAGTTATCCATCTTTTTGATATTATCCTGGGCCTCATCCAGTTTGAGTTTTGTTCCCTGGGCATCTGTACTGCTCAGGAACTTGTTCTGTTCGGCAATCCGGTTTTTCAGTAAGATGATCTGCCCAAAATTCCATACTGCCAAGCCTATTAAGACAACGGCTATAAAACTGGAAACATAGATAATTTTTTGTTTTGGCTTAATTTTCTTATCTGCAAAATATGGTTTAAAAAAATTAATCTGCTGCACTGCTCATCACCTTCCCGGTCTATCTGCTTATTTTCCTGCCGCTGCCGGAACAACAGGCTGGGTTTCTTAGCCGCTATTTGCGCTTGATGGCGCCAATAGCATTTAGATAGTATTTAAGGGAGTTTTTCCAATCCTTTTCCCTGTTTACAATGCTGATACTATCCAACACCTCAGCCGGGATTTCCATTATTTCCGTTACGTACTCCGCTAAACCCGGTATATCTGTACATTCTCCTGTCAGAATGATTTTTTCAAGTTTATTTTCAGGATTCAGGCTGCTAAAATACCATAATACTCTTCTGATTTCCTGAAGCCAGGTCCCCAGACTCTCAATCTTGATTGCCGCCGGGCCCTGCCCCTGGGTATTCTCAGCCACACTATGCTCTTCCTTTGAGAACCGGTCAACACCTATTTTTTTGTCATCTAAATCATAAAATCCGGTTTCTGTAATTAAACTTCTGTCACCCATGTTTATTGTCCTGTGGAACAAGAGGTTGCCCTTATGAATAACATTACATTCGGTAAAACTGTATCCTATATCCAGAAAAACCGCCTTCATACCAAGGTCAAAATCCTTACCGTTTAATTGCATCTCCTCTTGAAACAACTGGGCAATGCTGCAGGCATGGATGGTTAAACTCAAGGGCTTCAACTGCAGTTTCCCGGCCAACCACCAGTAACCCTGGGCCATTGCTTTGGGCATCGCCGCCACTAAAACCCTTGATTTGACGGTTGTGTCCTCAGTGACAACCTTTGCTAAAACAGAATAAGCCAAAATATACTGATCCATTTGGATGGGGAGAAGCTTATCCACTTCAAAAGCTATCATCTGGGCAATTTCCTTATTTTTAACTGAAGGTAAAAGCAATTCCCGTGTAACCACTTCGGTACTGGTAATCGTGAAAACAACACGCTTTGGGGTAATCTTTCTCGTTTTTAACTGCTTGCGGATTTCCATTCCCAGGCCGGCCAAATCGACAATATGCCCATCTGCTACCGTACCTTCCGGTGTATTGAACATGAAGGCCTCTTCAATTTTAAGACCATTTTTAACTTCTTTCCCAAGCACTCCTTTTATCAGGATTGGTCCGATATCGAGAGACAATATGCTGCCGGCTTTCAAAGCTATCACCCGTTTCTTGAATTATTACGCACCATTCAGCCCGTGAAAAGTCCAAAATACGCCTTAACCAAGGCATCTCCCCACAAAAAGGACAGCAAGGCGGCCAGAGCGATAAACGGACCAAATGATATATAATCTTTTTTATTTTTGCGGCCCAGGACGATTAACCCCAGTGATACCGCCGCTCCCAAAATAAAAGCGAAAAAACTGACCAGAAGAATCTGCCGCCACCCCAGCCACAAGCCTAAGACAGCCATCAGTTTAATATCCCCGCCGCCCATTGCCCCCCCGGATAAAACGGCAATCAGTAAAAATAAACCGCCTCCTGTCAAGATTCCGGTCAAAGCCTGGACAGGCCCTGGCGTCAGCCCCGGAATAAAGAGGAACAATATGCCGGTAACCAAACCGAAAACAATCAACTGGTCAGGGATAACCTGCTCCCGCAGGTCAATAACGGCCGTGATAAGCAGAAGGCTGACCAGGAGGAACCCTTTCAGCAGGTTCAGGGAAACCCCCTCCCGGCAATAAACCAGGACCCAAAGCAAGCCGTTTAAGGCCGCCACCGGCAACGGATAGCGGGGAAAAGTTAGCTTGTTCCAACCCCGGTCTTTTCCCCAGCGGAGAATAGAAGCAGCCAGGGCAAGCAGGTCCTGCCAAAGCCAATGATTGATCCTCAAGGGGGAGGACAGGTACGACGGCGGACCGGTGACAGACTCCCCCCGGGATAGCAACGAGATAATAATGTTAAGTATCAAACCAGCTGAAAGGCCCCAAATAAAAACAAAAATACTCATCTTTTATCCTGTTGGTTCCCGTAAATTAAAACCTTCTCAGAAGGATTGCTTCCGCATATAAAGATTACTGATTATTCATCGTCAGATTCTTCGGTTATAGTAAATGCTGTATGTTCTGTTACTTCTTGTTCAGTAGCATATGGATGATAATCATCTGATGGCGTGAATGTAACTACGTATGGTTCATCTGATCCGCCACTGATTCCAAATGTAGCAGTACTAGTAGGACTATTATTAGTTTGAGGATGTTCAGGAACATCCATATATGTTGGATTAATAGCTTTACTTGCATCAGCGTTTACAGTAATTGCTGTCCCCGTTTGGGTTTCCTGAATCCGGGCTGCATTAGCAATCTGAGCGGCAGTGCCGGCATCTGCCTTAACCGCGGATTCAATTCTCATATTGGCAAACCTGGGAATGGCAATAGCCGCCAGAATAGCCAGAATGGCCATAACGACAATAAGTTCAATCAAAGTAAAACCCTTTTTGTTTTTTAGTATCTTGATCATAACTACACTCCTCTTAAAATTATTCACTCAGGTATTGACAAGCTTATTTACTTCTGCCCTCCTTCTTAAATAGTTTTGGACAAATCAAATACCGGCATTAAAATGGAGACGACTATAAACCCGATAAATAAGGCCATTATGATAATAAAGATAGGTTCAACCATAGCTACCACTTTTTGCAGGTATGTCTCCGCTTCTTCATCGTAGAAATTAGCCGTCTTATCCAGGATCACTTCCAGGGTCCCCGATTCTTCCCCTATGCGCACCATGCTGTCCACCATCGGTGGGAAAAGCCCTGTTTTATGGATTAAGTCAGATAAGCTGACTCCTTCCCTGATTTCTTCGACTATTTTTTTGATTCCGGCAACAACAACCAAATTGCCGACAACCCCGGCAGCACCCTCCAGGGATGGAATCAGGGATATGCCGCTGGCGAGCAATGTCCCCAAAGTCCGGGTAAAGCGGGCAGTGTAAACCCGCTGAATGGCTTTGCCGACTACAGGGATGCGCAGCAGGAAAGCATGTAAAGCATAACGTCCCTTGGCATTGGCAGTCACCCGGTTAAATATAATCGCCACCCCGGCTATAACCAGCAGAATCAAGTACCAATAAGAGCGGAGAGCATCACTGAACCCAATTATTATTCTGGTCGGCAAGGGCAGTACAATACCACTTGTGTTAAACAAAGAAACAAAAGTCGGCATGACAGTCGTTAAAAGCAAAATTATAGCGCCAATTGCCAAACAACATAAAATAACCGGGTAAATCATAGCAGTTTGAATTTTATTATTAATTTTAAATTCTTTCTCATAGTTAACGGCCATCCGGTCCATAAGAAGGTCCAAAGTCCCGCTGGTTTCGCCGGCTGCCACCATTTGAGTGAGGAGACCCGGAAAGACAGAATGCTTTTGCATGGCTGTGGAAAGGATTGTGCCTTTTTGCACATCTTCATAGACACTGTTAAGCGCCGTTTTCAATTTGCTGTTTTCTATTTGCTGCCGCAGGATTTCCAGGCATTTTATGATTGAGATCCCGGAATTGAGCATGGTATAAAACTGGCGGCAGAAAACAGCTAAGTCCTTAACCTTGGTATTTCCGAAAAGGTTAAAGGTTTTCAGATCCTTTCCCAGGGCCTCCTGAACAGATAACGGATAAATTTCCTGCTGCCGGAGCATACCCAACGCTTCCGCCCTGCTGTTGGCCTGCAATACCCCCTGAACGCTCTTACCGAGATCAGTTAGCGCTTTGTATTGATAGTTTGGCATAAAGGGCCTCCTAATTGCTCTATATAAATTCTATCGAAAATTCAGCTTAAAAGCTTAAATATCTTTTAACTATTTCTACATCCATACAATGCTGAAAAACCGTTTCCTTGCTAATCAAACCACTTTTAAATAAATTCATTAAACTGCTGTCCATAGTCTGCATCCCTGCTTTACTTCCGGTCTGGATAACATTCGGAATCTGATAGGTTTTTCCTTCCCTGATCAGATTCCGAATGGCACTATTGGTAATCATCACTTCGATAGCCGGCACACGCCCGCTTCCGTCTGCTTTGGGCAGGAGTTGCTGGCAAATAATTCCTTCCAATACCGTGGAAAGCTGTACTTTGATTTGCTGCTGTTGATGCGGCGGAAAGACATCTACAATCCGGTCGATGGTTTTAGCGGCCCCAACTGTATGCAGGGTTGATAAAACCAAATGTCCTGTTTCGGCCGCCGTCACTGCAATTGCGATAGTTTCCAGGTCCCGCATCTCACCCACGAGAATAATATCAGGGTCCTGGCGCAAAGCAGCCCGTAAACCATCAGCAAAACTGCTGACATCTCCGCCAATTTCCCGCTGGTTAATAATACTCTTATTGTGTTTATAAAGATACTCAATCGGATCTTCCAAAGTAATAATGTGGCTCTTTCTTTCCTGATTAATTAAATTGATCATATAGGCCAGGGTGGTAGATTTGCCGCTGCCGGTTGGTCCTGTTACCAGAATCAGGCCCCGCTGTTTCCGGCTAAGATCTTCAATCTCCGGCAGCAAACCCAATTCTCCCAAAGAGGGAATCCGGTTCATTACAGTCCGAAAGGCAGCGCCAAGACTGCCTCTCTGTTTATAGACATTTACCCGGAACCGGCCGTAACCGCTTTGGGAGAAAGATAAATCGATCTGTTTCTTCTCCTCTAACAGTTCCAGTTGTTTTGTTGTCAGAATTTGTTTGATCAGTTCCTCAACCAGAGCGGGGGTCAAGGCTGCTTGATCTAACCACTGTAATTCCCCATTTATCCGGACTACAGGCGGGACGCCAACGGTAATATGCAGGTCGGAAGCTCCCAGCCGGCTTGTTTCGATCAATAAATCCATTAGATCCATTATTCATCCCCTCTATTCCATTTCAGACGTATGTCTGACTAATTCATCCAGAGAAGTCACACCGGCTAAGACCAGTTGACTGCAATCTCCCCGGAGACTTATCATGCCTGCCTTTTGGCATGCCTGGCGTATTTCTTCCAAAGGTCTCTTTTCATCGATAAGTACTTTGATTTCACGGTTAACAAGCATAATCTCGGCGATAGTCGTGCGGCCGCTGTAACCGCTGCGATTGCAACTGTTACAGCCTTTGGCCCGATAAACCCGTACTGAAGGATCCTTAGTATTGAGCAGCTTTTTCTCAGCTGAATCAGGTTCATATAATTCCTTGCAGACCGGACACAACTTCCTGATCAGCCTTTGTGCCAGGACCCCAGCCAGGGAAGCTGAAATAAGATAAGACTCCACCCCCATATCATTCAACCTTGTAATTGTCGAAGCGGTATCAGTGGTATGCATAGTGCTTAAAACCAGATGTCCGGTAATAGCCGCCCTGACGGCAATCTGAGCTGTCTCGGGATCCCGGATTTCGCCGATCATAATAATATCAGGGTCCTGACGCAAGATAGAACGCAAACCGCTGACAAAATTCAAACCGGCTTTATTATTCACCTGAATCTGGTTAATTCCTGACATTCTGTATTCGACAGGGTCTTCAATAGTGATAATATTGCGGTTGGCTTTATTCAACTCCATTAAAATGGTATACAAGGTTGTTGTCTTGCCGCTGCCGGTGGGCCCTGTAACCAAAATAATTCCGTTAGGATTTTTGACTACTTGTTCAAAGAGCTGTAAATTGCCGGGGGTAAATCCCAGTTCATTTTTGGTTATGACAAATTCTCCCCGGTCCAGCAGACGAATTACTATTTTTTCCCCATATATTGTAGGTAAAGACGATATCCGTAGATCAACTTCACGTCCGTCTATTTCGGTTTCCACACGTCCATCCAGGGGAATACGTTTTTCGGCAATATCCATTTTACCCATAATTTTTATCCTGGTAATCAAGGCTGAATGCATCGACTTTTGTAAACGCATCACCTCCTGCAATTCTCCGTCAATCCGAATTCTGATCCGCAGATGATTTTCAAAAGGTTCAATATGAATATCGCTGCCTTTCGCCTGAATTGCATGGTTAATTATATTGCTCACCAACTTGACAATTGGTGCATTGCTGATTTCCGCCAAAGTAGCTTCGTCCAGTTCACTGATGTTTATCTGGTCAAATTGCTTTTTAAATTCTTCTACTGCCTGTTCAGCTTTCTGCTTTCCATAATAATGATCAATTGCCCTGAGAATATCTTTCTTTTGGGCAATCATCGGTTCTACCTCAAAACCGGTGGCAAAACGCACATCGTCAATAGCATAGACATTAAAAGGATCCACCATAGCTACCTGAAGCCTGCCATTTTCTCTATTAAAAGGTATAATCAGGTGCCTTCTGGCAATGTTTTCACTAATCAGGCTGGGAATATCAGGATTAACGAAACTCTTATCCAATCTGATAAAAGGAATTCCCATTTGAAACTCCAGGAATTCCATTAATACACTTTCCTGAATAATCCCATCTTCAACCAGGATTTCTCCTAAACGGCGATTCGTGCTTTTCTGTTTTTTCAATACAATATCCAGTTGTTCCTCGGATATTAAACCTGCATTGATCAACAACTCGCCTAATTTACGATTTGCCTTTTTCTGTTTATCCAATACAGTATCTAATTGTCCATCGGATATTAAACCTGCATCGATCAATAACTCCCCTAGTTTACGATTTGCCTTTTTCTGTTTATCCAAACTCTTGTCTGGTTGTTGCTTGGAGATTTCAGCCATTTAAAATTCTCCTATCCTGTCATATTCTTTACCTTTTTATTATCATTCAACTTTCGCCCTTGCCAAAAAATAAAATCCAGGCTGCATTAACAGATAACCTGCTCCGATAATTCCGGTAATTTGGTCAACCTAAGACTCCTTAATGCCCTTTATGACCTCAGGTTATCTACTATCA
>DATMXV010000284.1:0-3309 GCA_035561335.1 Desulfitobacteriaceae bacterium | reverse complement strand
TAAGATAATAGAACAAGTGTTCTATTATCTTAATTTTCTCTAAGGTGGTGTGCCCGATAATTATGAAAGATATTTGTCTGAATTGCCGCCGGCAAGAGGAGTGCTTTCAGCCCTGTGAACAGTGGCTGGTTGAGCATGATAAATGTCCGCTCTGCCAAAACAAATTAATCCATCGCTGTGGCTGTACCGAGTGCATTACCGGGGATTGGGCGAAGTGTGGTTGATATGAAAGCATACATGCGGCCTGTGGAAATGCTGGTCTGGTTTAAGGAAGAGGGGAATCCTGTTCCCCTCAGGTTTAAAGATAAAGGAAGGGTAATTAGGGTTGAAAAAGTCCTTTCCCGGTCTGAAGAAAAACTGGCCGGCAACCGGATGTTGGTGTTTCAATGTCAGACTGTGCTCAACGGGGAACTGCGACGTTTTGAATTGAAGTTTGAATTACAGACCTGTAAGTGGTTTTTGTATAAGATCTAGCCGGTAAAGAAAATATTAAGCTTTACCAGTCAATGCCTGGCCGGGAGAGAATGCCCTCGGTGGTGTAATAGTGTTTCAGCTCATTCATTTCCGTAACCAGGTCCGCTTTGGCAATCAGTTCCTCAGGAGCATATCTGCCTGTCAGGATAACCTCCACCTGAGAGGCGCGGTTTTCCAGGGCTTTAATAACTTCCTCGACAGTTAGGAGGTTAAAGAAAAGGGCAATATTGATTTCGTCTAGGATAACAACATCATATTCCCCCTTTTTCATTATTTCAGCGCATTTTGCCAAAGCCTTGCCGGCAGCTGCTATGTCATCTTCATCCGGCGGCCTGTCCATAAAACAGCCGACCCCTAATTGCTCAATTGTGATATTAGGCAAATACTCGGCGATTTTATTTTCATGGTACTTCATGTCTTTGACAAACTGGCCGATATAAACTTTTTTGCCATAACAGGCTGCCCGTACAGCCAATCCGAAAGCCGCAGTGGTTTTCCCTTTGCCATTTCCCGTGTAGATATGGATGTAGCCTTTATCCATCTTTCCTTCCCCCCTGATATTTTTGATATTTCTTTACTGTCATTATGATACATATCGGCAGAATCGTAAAGTTTGCATTTGTCAGAAAATGAAAAAATACCGAAAGTATTGCAGTTTATTTAATTTTAAGATATTCTTATTCCTAATAGTTTAACTGGAGAGAGTAATCCTTGCAATTATTGACATAATAAGAAAATGGAAAAGCAGGCGGGTTGTTTTTGGGGAAAGGGGCGAATACTATGGAAAAGTTCACTTTACTTGAGGCAAAAGAATTGGCACGGCAACTGGGGGTTGATTTTACAAAAGTAAGCTTTACTGCTGAGGAGTTTTGGGCAGGATTACATGTTGAACTTGAACATGGCTTGACAGATAAGCATACCAATGTCACAAATGATGATCCCCTGCTCACGGCAAAGATTGTTTTGGCACACTTAAACGAGAACCAGCTCTATTATGATAAAAACATTGGAGTTGCCGCCTGGGAGCAGGAATTGGACAGGTTTAAGGGGGACCCCAAGGGGAAGAGAATCCAAATTATTTGATTTTGAGCAGGAGGGGGGTAAGCGATGAAAGGTTCAATTACGATCGGCAAAATAAAGGGAATCCAGCTGGAGATTAATCTAAGCTGGTTTGTGGTGTTTGCCCTGGTGGTCTTCACGCTGGCAACCGGCTATTTCCCCCAGAATTACCCGGCCTGGGACCAGGGTTTAACCTGGATCCTGTCGGGGGTCATTGCCTTGCTCCTCTTTATTTCCGTTTTGCTTCATGAACTGGCGCATTCGCTTGTCTCAGTAAGCTTGGGGATAAATGTTAAGAAGATTTCTTTGTTTATTTTCGGAGGGATTGCGGAAATAGAGAAAGAACCTGACGTACCGGCTAAAGAACTGAAGATTGCTGTCGCCGGCCCCGCAACCAGCATCCTCTTGTTTATTTTATTTACAATCCTCGCCAATACAACTGTTTTTTTGGGCGGTTCCGAGGCCCTGACCGTCTTGCTGGCTTATGTGGGCAACGTAAACCTGGTCCTGGCGATCTTCAATCTGGTTCCTGCTTTCCCCCTGGACGGAGGGCGGGTTTTAAGGGCAATTATCTGGTACCTGACAGGCAATTTGCATAAGGCCACCAAAATCGCTTCTTCTTTGGGAAGTATTTTCAGCTATATCTTAATTTTTATTGGTATTTTCGGGGTTTTGAGCGGGACTTTTATCAGTGGGATCTGGTTTATCTTTATCGGCTGGTTTATTAACCAGGCATCCCAGTCCAGCTATCAGAATATGGTTTTATCGGATATCTTCAAGAAGATTCCGGTCCGCGAATTCATGACAGATAAAGTGATGACAGTTGATTATCACGTATCGGTACAGGACCTTGTGGACAATTATTTTTTCAAATACAGATTTGCCTGTTTTCCGGTGCTCAGGAATGAAGAGGTTATCGGCCTTGTTGACCGGGACAGGGTAAAGAAAATTAACAGGGAACTGTGGGACCGGACTACAGTCGGCAGTATAATTGACCCTTTAAACGACGACCTTATCGTATCTCCTGAGGAGTGTGTTTCCGACGCTATGAAGAAGCTTTTCAGCAATGAGACCGGCAGGGTCCTGGTAATTGACCAGGCGAACTTAAGAGGGATAGTTTCCCGAACAGATATCCTCAATTATATTAGAATACATACTCAGTTTAACTAAAGCAAAATTTATACTTTCTGGATAGTGCATAATAAAACGGGGGAGTCCTGAAACTCCGGTTCCAGTGCTCCCCCGTTTTTATCTGCCAACGCATTAATAACTAATTATATAAATTGAATATCCCTGACACTTTAAACCTATAAAAAGCACCGGAGATTAAGCTTTAGGCAATATAGCCTTGGTAACACGAGCTGCACAAAGCAGTTTATCTTTGTCATCAAATACCTTTGCTTCTACAAATGCCAGTCGTTTACCTGATCTTAAAACATTTGCCTTAACAATTAGTTCACCGTCATCAGTAGATGATAAAAGGGATACATTTATATCGGTGGTAACAGCATAATAATTGTCACCCAATTTTGATGACAGGGCCGCTAAGGTTGCCAGGTCACATATAATATAATAAACTCCCCCATGCACTCCGCCGTGTCCGGTAGACAGTTCCTCGCGGATAGGAACCCGCAGTTCACAGTAACCTTCACTGATAACAGAAATTTTAAACCCCATAAACTTATCCAAAGGCGCTTCAAATACTGCATAATCTTCTTTTACAGCTGGATCAGTTTTTTCTTCAGGCATATCTTTTACCTCTCTTCAATTTTAGAA
>DATMXV010000283.1:0-2926 GCA_035561335.1 Desulfitobacteriaceae bacterium | reverse complement strand
ACTAAAAAGTATTATCCCAAGGTTTAAAAGATCTTGGCCAGTAAGCTTTTAACAGCATTAAAATAGAAATTTCTATTTTAAAAATAGAGATTCTGTTTTAATGCTGTTTTTATTTTAAGATAATCCAGCTTCGGAATTAATTATTCGACATGGATTTATAAAAGAGGTGAGGTTCAGAGAGCTTGACAGAAATTTCAGCTGTTAAATATCCAGTTTAGGTAACCTGTAGTTAATGGATTAACAAAGAGATAAGGAGGCGGACAAATCGTGGTTACATCTTACGCAAATTCCGATAAAACCGTGACAACAGAAGCCCTCAACATTGGTAACCTTACCCCGGTTGAAAAAGAAAATCTGGATAGGGTAATAGCCAAGATGAAGGATCTGGAACCGGTTGGCGCCAGGAACTGGAATCCTGACCGCCAGGTAATTGCACAAATCAAACAATTAGAGTTTGGTCCCAGGCTTAATGCCCTGAGAGAAGAAATCAGGACTACTCTGCCGGTTCTGAAAATTAAAGACAGAGCAAAACCGGTTTTGGAAAGTTATAAGGAAACTGAAGGCGAAGACCAGGGTATCAGACAAGCCAAAGCCTTGGCCAGGGTTTTAAGAGAGATCCCGGTAGTAATCAGGGACAACGAACTAATTGTCGGCTCGCTTACCAAAGAAGTCAGAGGCGCCCTGTGGTTCCCGGAAATCGTTGACTGGCTGATCGATGAGTTGGATACCCTTTCCACAAGACCCTGGAATCCATTCCTGCTTTCTGAAGAAGACAAGCAATATTACGTAGAAGAAGTTCATCCTTACTTTAAGGATAGGGCCAGCATGAACCAAATCATTAAAGCCCTGCCGGATGAAATCAGAGAAAAGATGGGCGCCGGTTTATTTACTAATGGCATTTCCCAGGAAGGCCACGTTGGCCATCAGATCGTTGTTGACCGCGTGCGCTTAATGAAGGGCATCAAAGGCTATAAGGAAGAAACTCTGGCACTCATGGAAAAGGCCGATAAATGCGACCCGCTCTATCCGGAAAAGCTTCTGTTCTGGAAAGGCATCATTATTGTCTGTGACGCCGTCAAGGACTTTACCCAAAGATATGCCGACGAAGCCCGCAGGATGGCGAAAGCCGAAAAAGACGTTAAGAGAAAAGCCGAACTGGAAAAAATCGCCGGGATCTGCGAATGGGTACCCTGGAATGCCCCGCGGACCTTCCACGAAGCCCTGCAGTCTGCCTGGTTCTTCCACATAGTCTACTACTTTGAAACCAATATGACAGCCCAATCTCCAGGCAGGGTCGACCAAAAATTCTATTCCTGGTTCAAAAAAGAAGTTATCGACGACAAGACCCTTTCCCTGGAAGAAGCCAAAGAATTGCTGGGCTGCTACTGGCTGAAGATCGCCGCCACCCAGAAAATCAATTCCGAGATGGAATCCAGGTGGCGGACCGGTAACCTGATGTTCCAGAATATCGGCTTGGGCGGCACCGACAAATACGGCAAGAGCGCAGTCAATGAGCTCAGCTACCTGGGACTGAAGATTGAACAATACTGCCATCTTGACCAACCTAATGTCGGCGTCCTGGTTGACGAAGGGGTACCCAATGACTTTCTGGAAGAAGCAGCCAAGGTTGTCAAGACCGGAGGCGGCAAGCCGCAGTTTATCGGGATGAAGTCCAGAATCGAGCACTTTATGAAGGTAGCCGGTTTCCCGAAGGAAATCGCTATGGATTACGATTCGGTTTGCTGCGATTTCATCTGGTACCAGTACTATCCGCACTATGAACATTCCGCCGATACTGTTGCGGGGAAAGCTATGGAACTGGCCTTGAATAATGGTGTAGAACGCAGAAGTGGTCTTCAGGTTGGCCCAAAAACCGGCGACCCGAAAGAATTCAAATCCATGGCTGAAGTCTTTGAAGCCTGGAAAGCCCAAATGGCCTTTGCTATTGAATGCAGTTGTATCCATTGTAATGTCATCCACAAGGTTTGGAAAGAATGGCTGCGTACTCCTTATACCTCTATGTTCCAAGGCACCTGCCTCGAAGATGGCGCAGATATCAGCAACGGTGGTTCCGGCGGCTTTACCCCGCACTCGACCCCTTCCATCGGCGCTGTTAATGTTATCAATTCCCTGGCAGCCCTGGAGAAGGTCGTATTTACCGATAAAAAAGCTACCATGGCTGAAGTAATCGACGCCCTCGACAAGAACTTCGAGGGCTATGAAGAACTGCAAAAGATGCTTTATGATGCGCCCAAATACGGCAATGATGATGACATGGCTGATAAATGGATCCGTCCTTTGGAATACTATTGCATCAATGAATACCTCAAATATCCGGCCCGTTCCGGCAGACTGCGTAAGCACCCGGGCTGGCTGCACATCTCGGCCGGTGTAGTATTCGGCAGCATGGCAGGGGCCTTGCCGGACGGCAGATATGCCGGTATGCCTTTTGCCGAAGGCGGAACCTCACCAATGCAGGGAACAGATACCCATGGGCCGTTAGGCTCAATGCGTTCGGCAGCCAAGTGGGATTATCCCGCCATGTTAACCCAAGTCTATAATCAAAGATATCATCCTACAGCCCTGAACAGCGACGAGGATGTTTCCAAATTTACAACATTGGTCAAGACCTACCTGAATAACATGGGCCCGGAAGGACTGGGGGCCCAACACGTTCAAGTCAACGTGGTTTCTTCCGAAACCTTGAAGGCAGCCCAGAAGGATCCGTCCAAATTCCGTGATCTGACCATCAGGGTCGCAGGCTATACTGCTTACTTTACGGAAATCGCCAAAGACCTCCAGGATGACCTGATTGCCAGAACAGAGTTTGAAGAAGTCAACGACGTAAGCTGCTGACAAAGAAGCCGGAGTTTCCCAGCTGGGGAACTCCGGCAAAAGAAACAGTTTTAATGAATACAATAAACAT
>DATMXV010000282.1:0-5033 GCA_035561335.1 Desulfitobacteriaceae bacterium | reverse complement strand
GTTTACGATACAATGTACTTCGGGCCATATTCAATTGGGCAGCTGCTTTAGTCATATTATCATTACATTGTTTAACAGCATTCAACAGAATATCCCGTTCATATCTTTCTACAATTGACAAATCAGTAATAGCCTCATTCTGTTCAACTTCATTTTTAGCGAAAACCGATTCTGTTTTATCTCCTACCGTTTCTATTATCTCAGGAGGCAGGCTTTCGGGAGTAATGTAATCATCATAAATCATCTGCACAGTCCGTTCAATAACATTTCGCAACTCCCTCACATTACCGGGCCAGTCATAAGCTTCCAGAACTTTCAGAGCCTCATTGCTTATCCTTAAACCCGGTCTGCCCAAATCCTTACGGGCTTTATCAAGAAAACTATGAACAAAAAGGCCGATATCTTCACGACGTTTCCTTAACGGAGGTAAATTGATATTAATTACATTTAAACGGTAAAAAAGATCTTCCCGGAAGTTACCCTTTTTAACCTCTTCAGATAAATTCTTATTGCTCGCGGCAATAATCCGCACATCTATCGGAATAGTCTTCCGGCCGCCGATCCGCGTTACTTCTTTCTCCTGCAAAACCCTTAAAAGGTTTACCTGTTGGTCCAATGGCATTTCAGCAATTTCATCGAAGAAAATCGTTCCGCCTTTTGCTAATTCAAATTTACCAGGATTTCCGCCTTTATTAGCCCCTGTGAAGGCACCTTCAGCATAACCAAAAAGTTCACTTCCAACCAGTTCCTTAGGCAAGGCGCCACAATTAATTGCTATAAAAGGACCCATAGTCCGTTTACCGGCTAAGTGGATAGCCTGGGCGACCAGTTCCTTGCCTGTTCCGCTTTCGCCCTGAACAAGAACTGTTGCTTCATTGAGTGCGGCACGTTTAGCCATATCAATACTTTTGAGAAAAATTTCGCTTTTCCCTAAAATTGAAGGGAAATTATATCGTGCCGTATTACTCTTTGCCTCAACCTCAGCAGCCCTGAAGATTACTTTGGCAGTTCTTCTGCCTTTGTTGTTTATTACATCAACTTCGTCATTAATCAGAGGATTATTTACATCTGCATAAGGACCTTCACTCTTCCTAAACGAAGAGACCGTCGGCAACGTAATCAGAGCTCCTAAAGATTTGTTATTTTCCGTCATTGTTTTGCTGATCATACGAATTCTTTGTCCTGACCGGTTATCCAATATGAATGATTCACGCTCAGTATTTGGTTCCCCCAGTTGGATAATCTCGGAAAAAGCATTACTCAGTTCAGGAAAATCTGTTACAGTCCGGCCAATAACCTTACCCGGATCAGTATTTAGTCTTCTGGCGGCCTGTTCATTGAGACGAATTACCCGCCCGCGCATATCGATAACTATAAGGCCATCCTTTGTAGACTCCCCACAGATATCAATATATCTGTTAGTAAGCTTTTGCTGCCCAATAAGCTCTTTTTCCAATAAGGATCTTTCAATAGCTTTGGCCTGGGCCACTACCAGAGCAAGAGTATGCCGCTGATAACTGTTCCAAGGTCCGGTAAGGTCCAATACTCCAATAATCTTCTTACTAATGGGATCGAGAATAGGTGTTGCTGTACAAGTCCAGCAATGCCACCCCTCACAATAATGTTCAGCTGAGAATATCTGTACCGGTCCCTGATGCTTGATTGCCGTTCCAATCGCATTGGTACCTGCACCTTCTTCGCTCCAATCGGCACCAACGATTAAATTGTTCAGGGAAGCTCTTTCCTGAACATCTTGGTCCCCTACTACTTCTACGATTTGTCCTTTGGAATTACAGAGAAAAGCCACATGCTTGGTTCCTGTAATGGTTTCAGCCAAGTCATTAATAATAGGCTGGGCTATGTCTCTGAGTTCGGAATCAATTCTCATTTTGAATAATTCCTCTTCAGACAAAACCTTATGTGCTTTATGCAATCTTGAATTTACACCAAAAGAACTGCATCTTTTCCATGATTCACTGACAACTGAGCGAATCTTATTTTCAGGCAATCTGCCGGTAACCACATAAGATTCCCAGATGTGTACTAATTCCATGTTTAATTTTATGGGGTCCTCTGACGTTAAAACAGCAAGTGCAGGATTATACAAAAACTTCACCCCCCTTACATGTGTATGTAACCTCAGAAAAGTAAAAGCAATTGCAGAATAGCTAAATTATTTAAATTATTTTTATTTTGTAAATATTTAAAATAAAAATAAAGATTTTGACCCTTATAAATAATTATAAAATAAGGTGGACAATTATACAATAGAAATAAATGAAAAATACTACCAACAACAATCCGGAACTCAACAACCCGGTTTTAACATATTAAGAATTTCGGATTCAAGAATCTGTTTGGATAAATTGCCAATTCGCCTTCTGCCGTTCATGGAAAACAGCGCAAAAAATTTGGAACTGAATTGAATTTTTTCAGGCAACATCAATATTTTCCCTGATAAAATCAACAATATTCACTAAAGGAGTATCCGGGCCAAAAATCATTGGTATACCCCAACTCAGTATTTCATCAATTTCGTCTTTTTGAACAATAACCCCTCCGGGAATTACAAGCATATCCTCGATATCATTATCCTTTAGTAAATTCAGTATCTTGGGAATTATTGTCATGTGGGCCCCGGATAAAATGCTCAGACCTAAAACATCTACGTTTTCCTGAACAGCAATTTCAACAATCTCTTCAGGAGTCAAGAATAATCCGGTATAGATAACTTCCATGCCCGCATCTCTTAAAGCGCGGGATACTACTTTGGCGCCTCTATCGTGTCCGTCCAAACCAGATTTTGCTATTAATACTTTTATTAGTCTTGTCATTATTATACTCTTCCTTTATAAGTTTACAATAAGATCTTAATAAATCGGCTTCTCTTTATACTCACCATAAACTTCCTTTAAAACTTGGATAATATCACCTTCGGTAGCATCAGCTTTAACAGCTTCCAGGATTTTCGGTACAATATTTACATGTTCATTAGTTGCCGCCTCTCTGATCTCAGCCAACAGTTCCTTTACCCTGAGGTTATCTCTGGTCTCCTTCAAGCGTTTAGTACGCAGTATTTGAGTATCGGCAGAATCCGGATCAGAAGTCATGATATCTATTGTCAGTTCTTCGTCAATTTGATACTTGTTCACACCGACTATAACCATTTCGCCGGTTTCTTTTAATTTTTGGAATGCATAAGCTGCATCGGCAACCTCCTGCTGGAAAAAGTTATCTTCAATGCACTGAATATACCCACCCCGTTTGTCAATTTCTTCAATGTATTTCATTGCCTCTTGTTCAATTTTATCAGTTAATTCCTCAACATAATAAGAACCTGCCAAAGGATCTACAGTATCTGCAACACCACTCTCTTCAGCAATAATCTGCTGAGTTCTGAGGGCCATTTGCATAGCATGCTCAGACGCCATTCCCAAAGCCTCATCATAACCATTGCAATGAAGAGACTGAGTCCCACCTAAAACTGCCGACAAAGCTTCAGCAGTTGTCCGAATAATATTGTTAAGCGGTTGACGCGCCGTACAAGAAGCACAAGCTGTTTGAGTATGAAAACGAAGACGCATAGCCTCCGGCTTCTTGGCCCCAAAACGTTCCTTCATCAAGCGGGCCCACATTCTCCGGGCAGCCCGGAATTTGGCAATCTCTTCGAAAAAATCTATTTGTGAGCTGAAGAAAAAAGATATCCTTGGTGTAAAATCATCTACAGCCAACCCTGCTTTAATCCCTTCTTCAACATAGTGGATACCTGCTCCAAGGGTAAAAGCTAATTCCTGAACAGCAGTACTGCCTGCCTCCCTTATATGGTAGCCAGACACGTTGATAAAGTTCCAGCGTGGAGTGTTCTTGCTGGCAAAAGCAAAAACATCCCTGATGAGTTTCATGGAAGGACGCGGAGGGAAAATAAAAGATTTTTGACCAATATACTCTTTTAATAAATCAAATTGAATAGTTCCAGCCAACTTATCCCAATCAATTCCCCTTTTTTCAGCCAGAGCAATATACATAGCATAAATAATCGGGGCCGGAAAATTAATTGTCATCGAAATACTAATCTGGTCCAAAGGAATACCGCGAAAAAGAGCATCCATATCGGACAGAGAATCAATTGCCACCCCTACTCTGCCAACCTCACCCTCGGCCCTTGGGTTATCAGAATCATACCCCACTAAAGTAGGGTAATCAAAGTCAACACTCAAACCGGTTTGACCCTGAGATAAAAGGAAGCGGAAACGCCCATTGGTATCTTCGCCTGTACCAAATCCCGCAATTTGCCGGTGAGTCCAGATTTGCCCTCTGTACATGGTTTGATATACTCCCCTGGTAAAAGGATATTCCCCAGGGTAACCTATTTTTTCTATATATTCAGGGCTAATATTTTTTGGGAGATAGAGCCTTTTTCTCTCCAGGTTTGACAAAGTGATAAACTTCTTTTTTCGTTCTCTCCTTTTTCCCTGAAACTTTCCGAGTGTCTCTTCTTCCCAGCGTTTTGATTCAGGAATCTTTATCTTATCAGCCAATTACTTAACCCTCCTGGTTACTCCAGTTTTTCCATTCATCTATTTCTTTACATCTTAAATTACTCGATCTGTTTTTACTTTATCTTTCTTAGAAGGTTTGCAAGCAACTGTCAGTTATCCTGCTGTTGCAATAACAGACTGTCTCAAAATTCCGGTTACAAGGCTACTGGTACTGCAGACTAATTGGTTAGTCGGCAGTACCAGCAGCAGTTAATCATTATCCAAGTGAACTATATCCGTTATTAAACGAAATCCAACTACATTTCAATAACTACGGCTGTTCCCTGTCCGCCGCCAATACATAAGGTAGCCAAACCGAGGTTTACTTTACTCCGTTTCATTTCATAGATTAAATCTATCAGGATTCTGGTTCCGCTCGCTCCGATGGGATGGCCTAAAGCGATCGCTCCACCGTTGACATTGGTCTTGTCGTTATCGAAACCTAATTCGCGTCCGCAGGCCAGGTATTGGACGGCAAATGCTTCGTTGGCTTCG
>DATMXV010000281.1:0-3222 GCA_035561335.1 Desulfitobacteriaceae bacterium | reverse complement strand
ATTGTATATACTCACGTACCAAAATTCATCCTCATCACACCGTGCATAATCGTATGCTTTCTTGCACGGCTGGAAATGGGGTTATTTTCGGGTGTATAAAACCCGAAAACTCAATTTACAAACGTTGGCATTTTCTGGTCGACCTTTGTAAGCGGTCAGTCATACAATATGCTTGAAAATCAGGTATGGCAGGTGAAAAGTATGCAAACAAAGGCTTTCGGCTATGTAAGGGTAAGCTGTAAAGACCAGAATGTTGACCGGCAAGTTAAAGATATGCTTGCCATTGGCATTAACGAGCGTGACATATTTAGCGACAAGCAGTCGGGAAAAGACTTTAACAGACCGATGTATAAAGTCCTGAAAAGCTATTTAAGACAAGGAGATAAACTGTATGTCAAAGCCTTAGACCGCTTCGGCAGGAACAAAGAGCAGATTTTGGAGGAATGGCGAAGCATTACCAAGGAAATCGGGGCGGATATTATTGTCATGGACATGCCTCTCTTAGATTCCAGCAAATATAAAGAAATCTCCGGTTTGGAAACCCTCATTACCGACATTGTCTTACAGCTACTAAGCTACTTTGCCGAGGAAGAAAGGTCACGCCTTAAGACCAGACAGGCTGAGGGAATATTCATAGCAAAGAGGAAAGGGGTAAAATTCGGCCGCCCCTCAATCGAATACCCGCCTGAATGGGACTATTACTACAATTTATGGAAACAGGGAAAAGCAACCGCAGTAGAAACCTTTACAAGACTGAATCTGAAAAAAGCGACTTTCTATAAGCTTGTCCGGAAGTACGAAGGCAGGTGGAAAAATTAATGCAGGTAAGGCTATTGACAATAGCAAGCGTGTTCAGCAATAACAGCGAAATTCCGCAGATTAGAATACAGGGCAAGTGGCTGGAAAAATTGGGGTTTAGACAAGGAAAGAAATTTAGCGTTGAGGAAAGACAAGGCCAGCTTATAATTCGCCTTGTATCTCTGGAAAATGAAAACTAAGCCCATAAGCCTGAATAACACTGTTTTGGGAATACGGGTTATTTATGAACGACAAGTAACGAAATAACCCTGACCATAGAAAAAGTGTCCAATAATATTAATTTTTCTAAAACAGAGAGGGCATAGGCTGTCGTCCCCTTGCGGGCTGACCCGGTAAAAGGGAAAGCTAACGCTTGAAACTCAGGTTGCCGGCGTTCCTGTCAAGGATTAGCAGAGGAGTTGAGGAAAAATACACAACAAACAAAAACATATCTATGTTGGTTTAGACCTGCATAAGCAGAGCCATACCGCTGTTGCCATTGATTGCTGGAACGAAAAACTGTTTGAGCTTCAGATGGAAAATAAGCCTTCAGCTTTCCAGAATCTAATTAATGAGGCAAACAAGCATGTCAAGAATGGCATGATACCCATCTATGGCTTGGAAGACACCGGAGGCTACGGCAGGTCGCTGGCTGTATTTCTGCTGGAAAAAGGACAAATGGTCAAGGAGGTAAACCCGGCACTTTCGCATTCTGAGAGAAAGAACTACCCTACTATTCAGAAAAGCGACAGTTGGGATGCCTACTGTATTGCCTGTGTGTTGCTCTCCAAGCTGAAAACATTGCCTGATGCCAACCCGCAAGACCTGCACTGGACAATCCAGCAATTGGTGAACAGACGTGATGCTGTGGTCAAGTCCCTAACTTCAAATCTCAATCAGTTGCACACCCAGTTAAACCATCATTATCCCAGCTACCGGAAGTTCTTTGCCAAGGTGGAAGGCCGGACTGCCCTGGTTTTTTGGGAGAAATATCCCGCTCCTTACTTGCTGGCAGAGGTTACTGCGGAAGAACTGGCAGCAGTGCTGAGGATACCCAGCCATAACGCTTGCTCTACTCGCAAGGCTCAGGAGATTCTTGCTCTTGTTGAAAAGGACGGTGACACAAAACGGGCCTACCAGGAAACAAGGGATTTCATCGTCAGGGAAATGGTCAAGGACATCAGGTTCAAGCAAGAACAGATAGCAGGGCTGGAGCAGCAGATGAAAAATGTGGTTGGATTCTTGGGATATAAACTGGAAACCATGCCGGGAATCGACACAGTGACAGCATGTGCTTTAATCTCCAACATTGGTGACATTAATCGCTTTCCTAACTCTGACAAATTGGCACGTTTCGCCGGGATAGCTCCGGTTAAGTTCAGTTCGGGAGGCAAAGGCAAGGAGCAGAAAAGCAGGCAGGGTAACAGGGAATTACACGGTATCTTCTACTTTCTTGCTGTCCAGCAGATTCAGACTGCTAAAGACAGTGGAGTACCGCGCAATCCGGTGTTTCATGAGTATTACCAGCGAAAGGTCGAGGAAGGGAAAACCAAGGTTCAGGCTATAGTGTGTGTGATGAGACGTTTAGTTAATATTATCTACGGCATGATGAAAAACAAAAAGGCATACAAAATGCCGACTCTACCGTTAAAGAAAGCAATATGATAAGATTGTGGTAGTTGTTGGAAGATGACTGCCCCCACCAATTAGCTTTATACCTAAGGGGACGGTTAATGCTAATAATATAATATGTTCTACTGATCCAAATTTTGGATTATTGGCCTATAATGAGCCAAAGAAGAATGTATTAATTATTGTAGGTTTATCTGGGGAACACGGACGTCTATTTGAATTGGCAGCAAATACTTATAAGCAAGAACATTCAAATGATGACGTAAAAATACTATATGCTAAGGATTATAAAAGTATGGATGAACTATTAGATGCATCTTCAAAGGCTTTTGATAAAGGTTTTTGGGGTAATATTTTTGATAATAATGAGATTGATGATCTGGTATATTATGGACATTCATATTCTCCTGGAGAAGGTCTAGATCATGGAGGGTTATCTGTATTTTTTATATCAGGAAGAAATGATAGTTGGATTACTAAGAATACAGATTTAAGTATGTTAGATTTTAACAATGGAGCAACTATTCATTTATATGGATGTGATGGAGGTGTTGTTGGTCCTAAAGGCGAAAATTCAATTGCACAAGATTTAGCTAATAAAACTGGTGTTATTGCTTATGGATATACATCAAAATCATCTTTTACTTCAGATTGACCTTTTCTCGATAAAACGGACACACCAGAGTTAGGTTTTCTAGCCAATTCTTAGGATTCCTCGATATTTCAATTTGGAAACAGGGGACCGCCCCTCGCCGGGTGGCAGAAGGCCATGATAATGGCCTTGGAACAAGA
>DATMXV010000280.1:0-4913 GCA_035561335.1 Desulfitobacteriaceae bacterium | reverse complement strand
TATTGAAAATATTGTACCAGTTTTTTTTGCTGCGGTCAATAAAAGAAAAAAAACTTGTAATTAACAAAAAATAACATAACAAAAAATTGTAGTTTATAATCAAAAATGAGTTTATAATAGCAAACGAAGATGCAATTTTAGATTTTTTTATCTAACTTGTACTTTATTATCAATAATATTACCTGAAATTGAATGGGGGATATTTTATGAAAAGGTTGATGCTTGGTAATGAAGCCGCCGCCAGAGGAGCTTATGAGGCGGGAGCCACAGTTGCCGCGGCATATCCCGGGACACCAAGTACGGAGATAACTGAACAGATGGCCAAATATGACGGGGTCTATGCGGAATGGGCGCCTAACGAAAAAGTTGCCCTTGAAGTTGCTATCGGCGGGTCCCTGGGAGGAGCGCGCTCGCTCTGTTCCATGAAGCATGTTGGGTTAAATGTGGCGGCTGATCCTTTGTTTACAGTATCCTATACCGGTGTTAACGGCGGCTTGGTATTGCTGGTAGCTGATGATCCGGGAATGCACAGCTCCCAAAATGAGCAGGACAGCAGGCACTATGCCCGGGCAGCCAAGCTTCCGATGCTTGAACCCTCCGACAGTCAGGAATGTCTGGATTACGTAAAACAGGCTTTTGAGATCAGTGAAAGCTTTGACTGCCCTGTTATAGTCAGATTATCCACACGGATATCCCATTCTCAGAGTGCGGTGGAAACAGGAGAAAAAACAGACTATAAGCTTAAGGATTATCACAAGGACTTTACCAAATATGTAATGATGCCGGCAATGGCCCGGAAAAGGCATGTTGAAGTAGAAAAAAGAATGCTTGCCTTACATGAGTATTCTGAGAAATCCAGCCTGAATTCCCTGGAATGGGGCAGCAAAAAAACCGGTGTGATCACCAGCGGGATCGCTTATCAGTACGCCAAAGAAGCTTTCGGCGATGTTTCCTATCTGAAAATCGGGATGGTTTATCCCCTGCCTGAGAAGCTTATTGCCCGGTTTGCCGCTGAAGTGGAAACACTTTATGTTGTTGAAGAACTGGAACCGTTTTTCGAGGACTATCTTGAGAAAATGGGGATTAAGGCTACCGGGAAAAAAGTACTCCCTTTGACCGGTGAACTGTCCGCCCAATTGATCAAAGAGAAAATGCTTGGCGTTAAACAGGCGGCAAATGAACCGCTGGCCGAAAATATTCCGGTGAGACCGCCTGTGATGTGTCCGGGATGCCCGCACCGGGGAATGCATTACGTTCTGAAAAGAATTGGACTGACTGCCACCGGTGATATCGGCTGCTATACCCTGGGGGCGCTTCCGCCGACTGAATCTATGGATACCTGTATCTGTATGGGAGCAAGTATCGGTACTGCCCACGGGATGGAAAAAGCCCGGGGGGCGGAATTCGCTCAGAGAACTGTGGCCGTGATTGGAGACTCAACGTTTATCCATTCCGGAATAACCGGGCTGATTGATGTTGTTTACAATAAAGGTAATTCAACCGTCCTGATTCTTGACAATTCCATAACTGCGATGACAGGCCATCAGCCCAATCCGACAACCGGATTCACGATTAAAGGCGAAGCTGCCAAGCAGGTTGACCTGGTAAAACTCGCCAATGCCGTAGGGGTTGAAAGAGTAAGAGTTGCCGATCCTTTTAATATCAAGGAATTTGAAAAGGTTGTCAAAGAAGAAACCGCTGCCGCCGAACCTTCGGTGATTATTTCTAAAAGCCCCTGTGCTTTATCAAAAGACGTTAAATTTAAAGGTCCCCTGCGGATAAACCAGAAAGAGTGCAAAAAATGCAAGAGATGTTTAGCCCTGGGTTGTCCGGCTATTGTTAACAAGGGGGACTTTGTGGAGATTGATGAAGCACTATGCGTAGGCTGTATGTTATGCACAAAAGTTTGCAGTTTCCAGGCAATTGAGGATCCTGCAGAAAAGGCCGGTGGGAAAAATGGATAAATTAAATATTATGATCGTGGGCGTAGGCGGACAGGGAACACTTTTAGCCAGCAGGATCCTGGGAGCCATCGCCTTTAAAATGAATTATGATGTTAAGGTTTCTGAAGTTCACGGGATGTCGCAAAGAGGCGGCAGTGTTGTGACTTATATTAAATTCGGCCCAAAAATTTATTCGCCATTGATAGAAAAAGGCGAGGCTGACATCATCCTGGCCTTTGAGAAACTTGAAGCCTTAAGGTGGGCGGAGTATTTGAAGAACGACGGCATGATGATTATTAATGAACAGGAAATCGATCCTATGCCGGTAATCACAGGCGCTGCCAAGTATCCCTCTGACATAATTAATCTTATTAAGCAAAGATATAAGAATGTTTTTGCCTTGGATGCCTTACACATAGCCAAAGAGTGCGGCAATCTTAAAGCAGTAAATATAGTTTTATTGGGTGTTATGGCTGCCAAAACAGCGATCGCCAAGGAAGTTTGGGATGAGGCTGTCAGGGAAACCGTTCCCGCCAAGGTGCTAGATGTAAACATTAAAGCCTTTAACGCCGGATATCAGGCTATCTAAGATTGGAGTGTTTAATGAAAATGAAGTGTTGGAATAAAAAATATGAATGCATGTCAAGAGATGAAATGACAGCCGTTCAATCGGAAAGACTTATTAAGACGGTTAACAGAGTCTACAATAACGTTCCCCATTACCGGGAAAAAATGCAGCAGATAGGTTTGGAACCGGGAGATATCAAATCAATCGCCGACTTGTCCAAGCTGCCGTTCACTACCAAACAGGATTTAAGGGATACTTATCCCTATGGCCTCTTTGCCGAGCCTTTAAAAAATGTCGTCCGGGTCCATGCCTCTTCCGGAACCACCGGCAAGCAGATCGTGGTCGGTTATACCCGCAATGATCTGGACTTCTGGGCAGATACGATGGCCAGAACTTTGGTCTCTGCCGGTACAAACCAAGATTCTTTTGTTCATAATGCCTATGGCTACGGACTTTTTACCGGCGCCCTGGGGGTGCACTATGGAGCGGAAAAAATCGGGGCCACGGTAATCCCGATCTCCGGCGGCAATACCAAAAGACAAATCCAGACTATGAAAGATTTCGGCAGTACTATCCTGGCCTGTACACCCTCCTACGCTTTATTCCTGATCGAAGTTATGGAGGAAATGGGCATTAAGAAAGGGGAACTGCAGTTAAAAGCCGGTGTTTTCGGGGCGGAACCCTGGTCACTCAATATGCGCAGCGAAATAGAGGAACGGCTTGGCATCCTGGCAATTGACATTTACGGATTGAGTGAAATTATCGGACCCGGAGTTTCCAGTGAATGTTCCTGCAAATGCGGGCTTCATGTCTTTGAGGACCATTTCGTTCCGGAAATAATTAATCCGGAGACCCTGGAAGTTATGCCGCCGGGAGAAAAAGGAGAGATTGTCTTTTCGACCATTACCAAGGAAGCATTTCCTGTCCTGAGATACAGAACAAGGGATATTTCCTCTCTGGATTATGAAAAATGCGCCTGCGGCCGGACCCATGTCCGGATGAGCAGGGTAACCGGAAGATCCGACGATATGCTGATTATCAGAGGGGTAAATGTCTTCCCGTCCCAGATTGAGAGTGTCCTGCTTAATTTCGGTGAAGTAGCTCCCCATTATCAGCTGATAGTTGACAGGATAGGCAACCTTGATACCCTGGAGGTATGGGTGGAAATGACCCCTGCCATATTCTCCGACGAAGTCAAGAAGCTGGAGGATATTGAAAGAAGAATCAGGGAAGAAATCGATTTCATCCTGGGTATTGGCGCCAAAATCAAACTCGTTGAACCAAAAACTATCGAGCGCAGTGAAGGAAAAGCCAAAAGGGTCATTGACAAAAGAAATCTGTAAGGAGGAGAATAAATTATGTTAGTAAAACAAATTTCTGTTTTCCTTGAAAATAAATCAGGCCGGCTGGCGGAAGTTACGAAGATCCTGGGAGAAAAAGATATTGATATCAGTGCTTTATCTATTGCCGATACAACCGACTTCGGTATTTTACGCCTGATTGTCAATAACCCGGAAAAAGCGGAACAAATCCTAAAAGAAAAGAACTTTGCCGTAAGCTGTACAAATGTGATTGCGATTGCGGTAGCCGATAAACCCGGCGGCCTGGCTGAAGTCCTGCAAATTTTAGATAATTATTCAATTGGGATTGAATATATGTATGCTTTTGTAGGTAAAAACAAAGATGAAGCCCTGGTGATTATCAGAGTGGAAGACCTTATAAAGGCAGTAGAAGTATTGAATAAAAACAAGATAAGAGTACTTTCTGCCAACGAAGTATATAACTTATAAACCGGCGGAAAAAAAGGAAAAAAAGGGACCGGGCAGAAACAAAGATGTTTCGGCCCGGTCTCTCTTATTTTCCTAAACATCTAATACCCCATTTCCTTAAGAATTCTCGCTAAGGTAGACAAGCGTTCGCCGATAAGCTCGTCATCATCACTTAAGGCCTGACGGAATAATCTGATATCCTCGGCAATCTTTTCGTTATCGGTACAAACAGCAACTGTCATGGCGTCACCCTGTAACCCCACCCTGTCTATAACAGGATTTTCAGGGTCATATAATTTTTCATAACGATAAGCCTCCCGGAAATGAAGTTTTGTCCGGCACACGAGGATTGCCAGGTCCAGCACCCGGTGAAGAGGCAATTCTTCAGACTGCCTGGACCATTTTTCCCCGGTATATCTCCAGACTTTAGCTGAAATATCCACCTTGCCCCGGTCATTCCATTGCGCTAATCCTAAGGAAAGGCCCTTGGCATCTGAATTATAGGCATATCTGCCGTCTACATTTTCGTAGTTTTCCGAAACAATAACCGGCTTATGCTTTAAGGCAGTTGGTATTTTCATAGTTCCTCCTAAAATATTTGTTTAGTAAATTACTAATTTACTGATTTACTAC
>DATMXV010000279.1:0-13445 GCA_035561335.1 Desulfitobacteriaceae bacterium | reverse complement strand
ACTATCAACACCGTTTAAATTATAATAATATTCTCAATGTATGTCAACTCAAATAAACTACGCTCTAAAGAAGGCATCTAAGCTAAAAACAAGAAGAACAATATAAAATGAAGCTTAGACAAGGAAACTTAAATCGCCAAGGCATCCCAGAATTTCGACACATTGCTTTAAGAGAGCTAAACGGGCATTTTTTAAACTCTCATCTTCAGTCATAATCATCACTTTTTGAAAAAGGATCTCGATAAAAGGTACCAGTTCAAAAGCCTGCTCAAAAGCCTGCTCATAATCTCCCTTATTCAGATAATTAAGATAAGGTTCTTTTCTTACGGAAATTTCCTTTGCCAAAGTTATCTCAGTCTCATCTGCCAGTACTTGGGGATCCAAATCCTGAGGAAATCCCTTTTTAGTAAGATTATTACAACGAATATAGGCTTGAAGATACACTGTAAATCTTTGCTCGGTCCTTTTATCTGCTAAAATCCGTACTTTTTTTGCGCAAAGATATAAAAATTCATTTCCGTGGGCTAACACGGCGTCGATATTATCATAGCGGAATCCTTGCTCCTGAAGGACAAAACGCAACCTTTGGGCAAAGAAATCCTGCAAAATTGGTAATAGATTCTCCAGAGACTTTAAATTTGTACCCTGAGAATTATAAAGTTGATAAGCTTCAGTAATAAGACTGTTTATAGAAAAATCCCATTTTGCCTCAAGCAGGATACTTACGACCCCTTGAGCCTGACGCCGCAAGGCATATGGATCTTGTGAACCTGTTGGCTGAATACCAATTCCAAATGTTCCCACAATCGCATCAATTTTCTCTGCAATACTGACAACCTTACCGGCAATTGACCCGGGCAAATCATCCCCGGCAAATCTCGGTAAATAATGTTCGACAATTCCCCGGCAGACATCCGGGGATTCTCCGCTGGAAGCCGCATAGTCAGCGCCCATGATCCCTTGCAGTTCCGGAAAATCATAAACCATTAGGGTTACGAGATCCGCCTTGGCGAGAAAAGCTGTTCTTTTGATAGTTTCCGCTTGTTCAGGAGCCAATTCCAATAACCTGCCGATAAAACCGGCAAGTTCAACCATCCGCTCAACCCGCTGCCTGACTGTACCCAGTTTCTCATGGTAAACAATTTTCTCCAATTTAGGGACCAGGTCCGCCAATTTAACTTTCCGGTCTTCCCGATAGTAGAAATCAGCGTCTTCCAGGCGGGCCTTCAGGACCTTTTCATTACCGGCCTTGACCTTTTCAAGCGCAGTTGTATCCCCGTTACGTACTGTTATAAAATAAGGCAGCAATTTCCCCTTGCTCTGATGCACCGGAAAATAACGCTGGTGTTCACGCATCGGCGTAGTCAGGACCGGCTCAGGCAAATGCATATATTTGGGAGCTATCTCTCCCAGCAAGGCCGTCGGGTATTCCACAAGATGGGTAATTTCAGAAAGCAGGTCCTGATCTTCAAAAACCTGACCGTTGATCTCACCGGCCAACTCCTGTATTTGCTCCCAAATCCGTTTACTGCGCTCCGCCGGGTCCACCAAAACATAAGCCCGGCGCAAAGACTCAACATATTCTCCGGCATTCTCCAAATATACCGGTTCAGAAGTCAAGGTGCGGTGACCGTAGGATATCCGTCCGGACTCCAAACCAACGAATTTAAACGGAATAACATCCTGACCATAAAGAGCCAAAAGCCAGCGGATAGGACGGGCAAAACGGAAGTCCAAACTTCCCCAGCGCATTGGTTTGGGAAAATGCAGGGAAGAAATCAGATCAATACATAATTGCGGCAATAGGGATAAAGCTGCCTTGCCTGCTTCCGACTTCCGGGCATAAACACAAGGAACTCCCTTTACCTCCTGAACAAATAAGTCTTCAACCTTGACTCCCTGTCCTTTAGCAAAACCAAGAGCAGCCTTAGTCGGCGCCCCTTGAGAGTCATAGGCAGCCTTAACTGCCGGGCCCTTAATCTCCGTATTCAAATCTTCCTGTTTATCCACCAAGCCACTGACTAAAACAGTCAAACGCCTTGGTGTGCCATATACGGCCAAACCGCTAAACTTTAAGCGTAATTCGCCAAGCAGCAATTTGGTTTGCTCTTCTAATTCTTTCAAGGCTCCGGGAGTAAATTTAGCCGGTATCTCTTCGGTGCCGATTTCCAATAAAAATTCTTTAGCCATTTTTCTTACCCCCTGCATTGGCTTTATTTAATAGAGGGAAACCTAATTTCTCCCGTTGTTCAACATAGGCCTGGGCACACAGACGGGCTAAAGCCCTTACTCTTCCAACATAGCTTGTACGTTCGGTAACACTAATTGCTCCCCTGGCTTCCAAAAGGTTAAATGTATGGGAGCATTTCAGGACGTAATCATAAGCCGGCACAACCAATCCCGCTTCCACGACCCGTTCAGCTTCTTTTTCATACATCTCAAACCAGGTTTGCAAGGCCTGGATATCGGCTACTTCAAAATTATATTTGGAAAAGTCGATTTCATTCTGCAAATAAATATCCCCGTAAGTAATATCATCAACCCATTCTATATCAAAGACACTTTCTTTATTTTGAATAAAGGTTGCCAGTCTTTCAATGCCATAGGTAATTTCGGCACATACCGGCTGACAGTCAATTCCCCCGCACTGCTGAAAATAGGTAAATTGAGTAACCTCCATGCCATCCAGCCAGACTTCCCAGCCTAAGCCCCAAGCTCCCAGGGTTGGTGATTCCCAATTATCTTCTACAAACCGGATATCATGTTCATGAGGATTTATCCCCAAACCTTCCAGGCTTTGCAGGTAAAGCTCCTGAACATCCGGAGGTGAAGGTTTAAGTATTACCTGATACTGAAAATAATGCTGCAGCCGGTTGGGATTTTCTCCATAGCGACCGTCTGCCGGCCGGCGCGACGGTTCGACATAAGCCACATTCCATGGTTCCGGACCTAAGGCCCGCAGAAATGTTGCCGGATTCATAGTACCGGCGCCTTTTTCCAGATCATAGGGTTGGGCAATAATACACCCCTGATTCCCCCAAAACCGGTCAAGATTAAGAATCATATCCTGAAATTTCATTAATCCGCCTCCTTAAAAATACTTTTTAATAATTACTCTAAAAGCATGTGTAGCTGTACCCTGAACAACAAACTACAACTATAAGGCGTTGGAAACGCCAATATTTACTTGCAAAAATACCCAAACGCCAAGAGTTAACAATTTGGCGTCGTATCCCAACAGGATAATCGAACTCTACATACCAGTCGTCCCAAGCCCGTAAATCACTATTGCATGTGAACATTTAGCGGAATTTACGTCAATGAACGTAGACAATAAAGCGTTAAGCACGACAACGGGACTTGCAAAATTACCCTAACGCCAGGAGTAAAACGTTATGGCGTCGTTCTCCTACAGGAAAATCGCACTCTAAATCCCGTCCCAAGCCCGTAAATCACTATTGCTTGTGAGCATTAAGCGGAATTTGCGTAAGCGAGTGCAGATGATAAGGCGTTAAGCACGACAACGGGACTTGTCCACGGACGGACTGATGCAGCTTTGCCAAGGATGGCATAAAAAGCTGCAAACATTAGTGTATACCCGGAGGTTTTGTCGTGTAGCCTTAGCAGCAAACGAGTAGCAAATGCAGTGCATGCGAAACAGGCAATAGTGATTTACCCAAATATTAAAACCCCGTCTCTGCAGCCATAAGCTACAGGGACGGGGTACTAATCCCGCGGTTCCACCCTGTTTGATCCAATCAGGATCCCCTTAATTCAGCGGTGTTCAGAGTTGCCCCGTTCCTTTCCCTTATTCGGTTTCCACCCCCACCGAACTCTCTGAAAAGGGAATTATAAAACTTTATTCTCCTCATTACACAGTCATTTTAATTAACGTTTATTATAATTCAAGGTATGCACAAGTGTCAAATTAAGATACCCTTTAGCCTAAATCCCTAAACTTTTTCCTATACTCCAGGAACGCAGATGTTTTTCCAACCTTTGTTCACAATAATTTTGTAAAGTTTCCCGGATTTCCTGTTGCATCCAGTCAGGCCAGCGCAGCCTGTCCAGTTTATCGAGATCATTATTTAATAAGCGGTTCATAAAAGCAATACTTCCTGCTTTTAACCAGTGACCAGGAAAATCCCGCAAACAAAGCTTACAAAGGATTCCTCCTGCCGGAGGACTAAAAAATAAGCGTTCACCCTCGGCCTTGGCGCCGCATTCCACACATTCCTCCAAAACCGGGGAATACCCCAGGGTTCTCATTAACCGTAAGGCATAGGCACTCAAGACCAGCAGGGGTTCATAATGCGCCAATAAGAAGAAACAGGTGAGGGTTAAAGTAAATAATTCAGGATAAGACTGTCCGGTCATTACAGAAACATCCAATAACTCTGCTATCCCCGTTGCGGCCATCGTGCGCTCAAGATCATTCCAGAGGTGGGCAAAACTCTCCTTTGGGCTTACTTGGCTGACTGTGTCCAGACTGCGCCCGCGGTAAAGTAAAAAGTCTGCGTAAGTAAACAACTGCGTTCCGCCTCTTTGCCGGCTTTTGGGCTTGCGAACACCTTTGGCGATGACTTGGATCCTGCCGTATTCCCGGGAGAAAACTGTTAAGATCCGATCGGATTCGCCGTATTCCTGGCTTCGGATTACGATTGCGTCAGCATGGTAGACTGCCACGCCCGGTTCCTCTCCTTTTAATTACATCCTTTATGCTAGACCAACAAGTCTTCAATGTTATTTTTCCGGTTCTCTCATTCTGACTTCTGACTTCTGTCTCCTGACTACTGCATAGTTACTTATCTTGGTACATTAATTATCATTGCGAATCGCGGATTATGAATTATGAATTGTGCATTGTGCATTATTAATCAGTGACAGCCCTGAACTGGAACCAAGGCGATCAGCCCCGGCCTTAATCAATTGCAACGCTGATTCCCTGGTCTTGATTCCGCCGGAGGCCTTGATCCTGACCCCTTCGCCTGTCCAGGCTTTCAGGTTAAGAATATCCTCAACTGTTGCTCCCCCGGAAGCATAACCGCTTGACGTTTTGATAAAATCCGCTCCGGCCCTGGTAACAATCTCTGCAGCACATTTTTTTTCAGCCTCTGTCAGGAGGGAAGTTTCAATTATCACCTTAATAATTAAACCACAAGCATGAGCCGCCTTAACTACTCTCTCAATATCTTGTTCGACAGCCCCCCAATTACCTGACTTGGCCCAGCCTACATTCATAACCATATCTACTTCTTTGGCGCCAAAGGCTTTAACTGCAAAGACTTCCTGGACCTTGATCTCTGTCAATGTCGCCCCTAAAGGAAAACCAATTACGGCAACCACTCCTATGCCAGTGCCATGCAAAACTTTCGCCGCAATCCTGACGTAACAAGGATTGACACACACTGCGGCAAACCTGTTCATTTTTGCTTCATGGCATAAATTTACAATTTCCTTCTCCGTTGCATCCGCTTTTAATAAAGTATGCTCAATCTTCCCGGCGATAGACATCATTACACTCTCCTCATGTCTTTACGAATGATCCTGATTATAACCAAACTCTCTCAAATAATCCAGTCTGTTTCTCCAGTCCTTCATTACCTTAACCCAGAGTTCCAAAAACACTTTGCTTCCCAGCAAAGTCTCAATATCCCGTCGTGCTAAACTCCCGATTTCCCGTAACATTTGACCTCTTTGCCCAATTATTATTCCTTTTTGGGAATCCCTTTCCACTATTATCCGGGCTCTGATTTTAACCAAAGATCTTTTTCCTTCCACCTGCTCAATAATAACAGCAATGGAGTGGGGGACCTCATCCCTGGTCAGTGCAAGGACCTTTTCCCGGATAAGTTCGGCCATAATAAACCGTTCCGGCTGATCGGTAACCTCTTCCGCGGGATAATATAAAGGGCCCTCAGGGAGCTGATTAAAAATTACTTTTAACAGTTCCTCTATGTTATCTCCATTTTTAGCCGAAACCGGAATAACCGCCAGAAAATCTGCTAATTCGGCATATTTTTTGATACTTTTTATCAGTTGTTCCTTCGTTACCAAATCAATTTTATTTAAAACCAGGATACTGGGTGTCCCGGACTGTTTGATCATCTCGACAACGAATTCTTCACCCGGGCCGTAAGCAGTTGCAATATCAACTACATATAAAATTAAATCCACGTCCCGGATAGAGTCTTTGGTAGCCCCAGCCATATATTCACCAAGTTTATGCTTAGGCTTTTGCACCCCGGGGGTATCCAGGAATATAATTTGCCCTCTTTCTTCAGTAAGGATACATTGAATCTTATTACGTGTGGTTTGTGGCTTGTCCGACATGATTAAAACTTTCTGCCCGAGCAAATGATTAAGCAATGTTGATTTACCGGCATTCGGCCTGCCAATCACTGCTACAAAACCCGAATGAAATTCTTTATGCTGATTTGCCTGTTTCAAAGATCTTCACTTCCAACCAAAATTTTCGAGGTTCGAGGTCCGAAATCCGACTTCGGAAAGTTTCTTCTAAACTTTCATAAAATACAATTTCAACAGGACTTTGGACTTCTAATTCTTCTCTGACTTCCGACATCGCACTTCGCACTTCGGATATCGCACTTCGGATATCGCATTTCGCATCTTACGGCAAGTGCCCCGGACCAAAAGAGTCAGGCAATAATTGCGCTGATCTAAGCACCTTGGTCACTCCTTGTTGATTAATCAGGATTACGGAACAGTCTGCAGCAAACTCGCGCATAACCTGACGGCAAGCCCCACAGGGTGTCGCGAAAACCTCTTGGGGAACATAAATTGCAATCGCAACCAATTCCCGCTCACCCTGGGCCACAGCTTGAAAAACAGCATTACGTTCAGCACAAATTGCCAAACCATAACTGGCATTCTCGACATTGCATCCTGTATAAATTTTTCCGGAAGAAAAATATGCGGCAGCTCCCACAGGATAATTTGAATATGGTACATAAGCATGACCGGAAACCTGACGGGCCTGATTAATCATCTCTTGGATAATTCTTACTTCAGGAATATTCATCACCCCATTACTTAGTCGCAACCTGCTTTGCAATCACTATTTCAGGAGATCCCAGTATACGTTCCCCAGCGCTGCAGAGTTGCTCACTCAACTACGCAGCTAAAGTGCCAAACCTCCGGGTTTATTTAATAAAATCCCGGTTCAAACCCAGAAAATCAAGTATTTCCTCTTCTTTTGTACGCATAGTTACCTGTTCTTCTTCCGTTTCATGATCATATCCTAACAAATGCAATGTTCCGTGGATTGCCAGATAAAGGAGTTCACGTTCAAAAGAATGTCCGTATTCCACAGCCTGACACTGCACTCTCTCTACAGAAATAATAATCTCACCGAGCAGATTATCCTGAAAACCCAGAATCTTGGGATCCAGGGGCTCATCTTCTTTAAAGGCAAATGATAAAACATCTGTTGGGCGGTCAATCCCGCGATAATCCCGGTTCAGTTGCCGGATTTGGGCATCAGTAACCAAAGATAAACTGATTTCAGCCTCATCTGATTCCTTGCAGAGACTCAGGACAGTATTTAAACCTTTTGCCAATAAGTTTTGTATTTTTTGACGTTCTACTTGGGAAAAAGATTTTTCCTCCCAACTAATGTCTATCTCAGCCACTTAAAGATATCCCTCCTCCCTCTTACTCAGTCTCAGGTTTTATTTTCTCCCCGTTTTGTTTTTCTTTCTCAACCGGCTTGTCTTCCTGTAATTTTTTATTGCCTGTACTGTCTTGTCCATTTACCCGGCTTACAGGCATATCAGGATATTCCACTCTTGAATGGAAAATTCCGCTTAAGACAGTAACAAAAGCTTCAGCAATCCGGTCCAAATCCTGTAGTGTCAAATCACTTTTATCAAGTTGCCCATCATTTAATTTATCTTTGATAACTTTACGTACCAGGCCCTCAATTATGCCGGGAGTTGGTTTCTGCAAGGAACGGACTGCAGCCTCGACACTATCAGCTAAACAAACCAAGGCAGATTCTTTGTTTTGCGGACGCGGAGCTTCGTAATGAAATGCCTCTTCAGGAACCTCTTCATTTTCTTCCCTGGCCTTATGAAAGAAGAAACCTACTAAACCGTCACCATGATGCTGACTGATAATATCCTGAATCGGTTCAGGCAGCTTATACTCTTTCGCTAATTCCAAACCATCTTTCAAATGAGAAGTTATTATTAAAGCGCTAAGTGTAGGGGCTATCTTGTCATGAGGGTTATCCTGGGAGATCTGATTTTCAATAAAGAAATACGGACGTTTAAGTTTACCTATATCATGATACATTGACCCCACACGTACCAAGGCGGCATCGGCATGAACAGACTCCGCCGCCGCTACAGCCAGGTTACCAACCAAAATACTATGATGATAAGTCCCGGGGGCTTCCATTACTAAACGTTTCAGCAACGGCAGGTTTGGATTGGACAATTCCAGGAGACGGACCGTTGAAGTAATATTGAATGCCGATTCAAACCAATGCAGGGTCCCTGCGGTAAAAACAGAGGAAACAAGGCCATTGACACAGCCTAATACAACACCTACGACCCAAACAATTGGTTTCATCCCGGACATTAAGGCCAGTCCGCTTATTACAATTATATTGACTACCGCTATAAAAATACCTGCCCTGGCTACATCAGAACGCTGGCTGAGCCGGGATACACTGTGGACCCCGACAAACCCTCCGAATAAGGCTACTAAGCCAACCTGTTTGCCGAAAGAATTTGCCAGGTCAGGATCTACCATGACCCCTGTAAATACGGCCAGGATTACGGCTACGATAAAGGCTAACTCAACGTCGACCAAGATTGCCACTGTCATAGTAGCCCATGATACAGGGACCAGCATTCCTGCCAAGGTATTAAACTCAGTCCCGCCAAGGTTAATAGCGATAATTCCCTTACCCAGAATTAAAACCAATCCAATCGTCAACCCTACCAGAACAAGTTTATCCGCCAGCAAGGGTGTACTTTGCTTATAGCGAAAAACATACACAAGAATTGAGGCTATACCGCATAAGACAATCAGGGCTATACCTCCGGTTACCCGCCAGGGGTTTCGGTTATCAACCAATCCGTAAGACGTTAAAACCCGGTAGATTGTCTCATCAACTATCTCCCCCGGGCCAACTATTTTTTGATTGGCTTTATAACGGTGGACCTCTAATTTAACAGTTGAACGGGCAATATTACGTTGTTTTTCTGTAGCCTGCTCATCAACAATCAGGGTTGCGGTAGTAACTTTTGCTTCTATGAAGATTTGAATAAATGATTTTATGGATTCCGGTAATTCCGCCTGTCCAAGTTCCTGGATAATACGTTCTCTTAAGGAAGCGGCTTCAGTATCCGAACGTGCTCCGGTATCGATATTTCTGGCATTGCTGATTATAATTTCATTAGCTGTTTGCTGATATTTGTTCAACTCTTCACGGTTAAGTTTTACCAGGGAAGTCAAAACGGAATCAGATAAGGAGGCAAATACCGGCGTCTCTTTTAGTTTAGTGATTTTGGAACGTTCCTCAATTTCAGAAGATGTCAGATCATGCAAAACCAAAAAAGATGCATTCAGCTCATATGCCAGAACCGCTAAATAACTATCATCAGCTTTGTAGACAAGAGGAGTCGCCCTGGCAGCCTCCTCCTGATCCTTAATATATTTATCCAAATCTTCCATATCCTTATCCCAAGGGGCGACAATCAACTCAGGACTCGGTTCCCCCAAATTCAGGTGCAGCTTGGATATGAACAAACTTGAAGATAATAACATTGTAAACAGCAGAAAATACACCACCCCGGCAAATCCCCGCCGCCATGTGGTGTCACTTAATTTTTTCTTCACATTTTCCAGCAATATCTTTCTTAGACGCAAGATTATCCACCTTTATCGGTTTTCAGGTTAGTTGTTCCCTGTCATCGTAAGCCTGAACAATTTTTTGGACAAGTGAATTACGCACAACATCTGTTGCCGTAAAGTAGTGAAAAACAATATCGGGAATTCCCTGTAAAATTCGTTGAACATCGATGAGTCCGGAATAATGCCCCCTGGGTAAATCCACTTGGGTAACATCTCCGGTGACAACTGCCTGTGACCCATAACCCAAGCGGGTTAAAAACATTTTCATCTGTTCAGGAGTGGTATTTTGAGCTTCATCTAAAATCATAAATGAGTCGTCAAGTGTCCTCCCGCGCATATAAGCAAGCGGGGCAATTTCAATCATCCCTTTTTCCTGATAACGTTGGGTTGTTTCGGGGCCCAGCAAATCAAAAAGCGCATCATAAAGCGGACGGAGATAAGGATCTACTTTTTCCTGGAGATCACCGGGGAGAAAGCCCAGTTTTTCGCCGGCTTCAACCGCAGGTCTGGTCAACACGATCCGGTTTACCTTTTTAGTCCTTAAAGCCAGAACAGCCATAACCACAGCCAAATATGTTTTACCGGTCCCGGCCGGTCCAATCCCGAAAACAATAGTATTATCTCTTAAAGCCTGCAAATAAGCAGCTTGTCCGATAGTTTTAGCCTTAATGGGCCGGCCACAGTGATTTGTGATAATTACCTGGGAAAGCGCCTCAGCGATTCCACTTTCCTGGCCTTCAACAGCCTGATCGGCAATATAAGTTACATCAGCAGGTGTCAAACTATGTCCCTTGCGAACCATTGCCAACAATTCAGTCACAGCACTCCGGGTACGCTTCACTTCCTGGTCTGTTCCCATGATCGTCATATCTTCTCCACGAACAACACATTTTCCGCCCAGGCGTTTTTCTAAAATACGCAAATGCAGATCTTCTAAGCCCAGTAAATTCATGGCCTCTGTGGAATTTCCCAAAATTATTTTAGATTGCAAATTTTCGCCTCCATTAAGGATTTGCATATACTGCCAAATCCTCATAGGTTTCCACCTCAACCCGGACCTTTTTCTGTCCCTCAGTATCCGGCATTTCCCTGACAACTTCTTCGATGATTTTGGCTCCCTCAGGTATTTTCTTGTACACTTCCGTCAAAGCTAAATTCTCAGCCAGTTCACATGCTTCTGAAGCAGATCGTTCAACATGTACCGGACTAAGCTCTTTATATCTGGTATTAATTAGTTCGACAGGAAAACGCCAATTCCTCCAGGAGAACAGAGGTATACCTTGGACTTGCTCATCAACTAAGGAAAAAGGAGAATTGGGTTTTAATATCATTATTACTCTCGACCCAATTTTTATACCCCTCCCTATGGCCTCCCGTCCACTTTCCACTATCTTATCTTCCTGCAAAGGAACCGCTGCTTCCCCATTATACCAGACCCGGCCCCTTACGATACCCTTGGCGGCAGTTTTCTGCCCATCGGTTTCAGTTCCTGTCCCTTTAGGGCCAGGCACCTGGGAAATCAGTAATTGACCGGCCCGGACTATTTGCCCTTCATGGATTTGTGGCTGGCCCTGAATAACTATTACTTCCTGGACCAGGCCGGCTTTCCCGGCAACCAGATTGCCTTTCTCAGAGAGAATTTTCGGACGGATTTTTTCAACAACAGTAATCTCGGCCTGAGTTCCTTTTTTCTCAATTCCAATCCAGGCAGCATCAGGGATTTGTTCCTGCAAGGCTGAGGCAACTTTATTAGGATCAACTTCCCACTGCCAAACCCAACATCTTAAGCCCAGACCAGCGGCCTTTTCCAGAATAGCCTGGGAACTCAATTCTTTATTTCCGGAAACGCTGACTGATAAAATCATCTGTGATAAGCAAATTAAAGCAGTGGCAATAAAAAGCAAACCGACTAATAATCCTTTACGCCGCCGCCAACGAATTGCGATAAACGGCCAGCCGTATTTTGCGATTATATGAACTTTACTCCGACTTTTGCGGGCAGCCCGCCGCAGCCGAAAGAAATCTTTAAGACTAACCTGAGCCTTTAATCCCTTTTCTGACCGCCTGGCTCGAAAAAAAACGATTTGATCTTGCAAGGCTTGATTTATAAAATCGGTCAAGCGCTCCCCGCGGGCAACAAAATGGATTCTGCCACGTAAGAAAGCCATTAGTTTCTCAAACACTACCCTTGCCCTCCTTTAAAAGTTAAGGAAGACAATTTTCCTTCAATCCGAATTTCAGTCGGCAGGATTGTTTTAAGAACAAACCCCGTTCCCAGAAAACATAATTCCCCTTCTGAAGTTTGCAAGCAGATTTCTTGTTCACTAAAGGTTAAAACACTCTCGAAATTTTCGACTACTATATATTGTCTTCCGTTGATACTTATTTTGGGTCCTTCACCCAGGGCATCCGGCGGTAATTCTAAGATATTAACAGCACTTTTCTGCAGCTTTTCCAACATTTCTACTCCTCCCTTCTCAAAATATTTTATGAGTTAAAGGGCTGAAATAGTCCAAGCCCTGCTTCTTAAGTTCGAAGTTCGGAGACAAGATGTTAAAAAATTCTCAAAATAGGGCAGTAAAAAAAGATTCAGTTACCTAAGCAACTGAATCTTCATCCTAACAAGTACTTAACCGGAAGTTTTCGAACCAAGGAGTTCACGTACAATTTGGTTAACCTGTTTCCCGTCAGCACGACCCTTGGTTTTAGGGGTTATTGCTCCCATAACTTTACCAAGATCTTTTGGTCCTTGTGCTCCGACAGCTTCAATGGTTTCTTCCACAAGTTGGCGAATTTCCCCTTCAGAAAGCTGTTGAGGAAGGTATTCCATTAAAATGGAAATTTCCCCTTCCAAACTTTTTACTGTTTCAGGGCGATTTGCCTTTTTAAACTCCTCTACGGAATCCCGCATTTTTTTTAGTTCCCGAGCCAAAACTTCAAGTGTTTGCTCGTCATTCAATTCTTGTCTTTTGTCTATCTCAGCATTCTTTATCGCAGCCCTGGCCATCCGAATGACGGAAAGTCTTACCTTCCCCTCCTCTTTAGCCTTCATGGCAACCTTCATATCCTCAACAAGGCGATCTTTTAGGGACATTACAAGCAACTCCTTATTTGAACTTGCGTTTCCGTGCAGCTTCGGATTTCTTCTTTTTCCTGACACTTGGCTTTTCGTAATGCTCATGCTTACGAGCCTCAGACAAGACTCCCGAACGCTGACATGTACGCTTGAACCGGCGGAGTGCGCTATCTAGGGATTCGTTTTTTCCAACTTTGACTTCACTCATTTTATTATCCCTCCCTCCACTGGATCATCAAAAGGACACATAACTGATTATACTGGATGAAGTTGGGCACGTCAAGTTAAGAGAGACTTCCAGCCATTATCTAGGCAAAATCAGGGGACATCTGTCCTCCGATAATATGAAAATGTAAATGATTAACTATCTGTCCGGCATCTATTCCATTATTAGCTACTACCCGGTACCCTGATTTGGCAATCCCGAACTCAAATGCCAGCTTTTGCCCAACCAGCAAAATATGTCCTAATAAACTTTTATCAA
>DATMXV010000278.1:0-20791 GCA_035561335.1 Desulfitobacteriaceae bacterium | reverse complement strand
TGTTTTCGAATTCCGGTTCGACACCAGCTCAGACGCCGCGGAAATCTCTGCCTGGGGTAAAGATGCCGCTGGGGATTTGACTGATGCTCATCGTATATTACCGGCAGAACTTGATCCGCTAGGTGAAGAAGGAATAGCAGGAGCAACGGGAGCCACTGGGGCCACAGGAGAGACCGGGGCCACGGGAGCAGCAGGAGAGACCGGAGCCACAGGAGCAGCAGGTGAGACCGGAGCCACAGGAGCTACAGGTGAGACCGGAGCCACAGGGGCCACAGGAGAGACCGGAGCCACAGGAGCAGCAGGTGAGACCGGAGCCACCGGAGCTACAGGTGAAACCGGGGCAACGGGAGCAGCAGGAGCCACAGGTGAGACCGGAGCCACAGGTGAGACCGGGGCAACCGGAGCAGCAGGAGCCACAGGGGCCACAGGAGAGACCGGGGCAACAGGAGCAGCAGGAGCCACCGGAGCTACAGGTGAAACCGGGGCCACGGGAGCAGCAGGAGCCACAGGGGCCACAGGAGAGACCGGGGCAACGGGAGCAGCAGGAGCCACCGGAGCCACCGGAGAAACCGGGGAAACGGGAGCAGCAGGGGCCACAGGTGCCACAGGTGAGACCGGGGCCACCGGAGCAGCAGGTGAGACCGGGGCCACAGGGGCCACAGGTGAAACCGGGGTAACGGGAGCAACGGGAGCAGCAGGAGCCACAGGGGCTACAGGAGAGACCGGGGCAACAGGAGCAGCAGGGGCCACAGGAGAGACCGGGGTAACAGGAGCAGCAGGAGCCACAGGAGAGACCGGGGCAACGGGGGCAGCAGGGGCCACAGGTGCCACAGGTGAGACCGGGGCCACCGGAGCAGCAGGTGAGACCGGGGCCACCGGAGCCACAGGGGCCACAGGAGAGACCGGGGCCACAGGTGAGACTGGAGCCACAGGTGAAACCGGGGCCACAGGAGCTACAGGAGCAGGGTTAGCCGCCTTTGGTTATGTTTATACACTAGATGCAGTGCCTCAAGTTGTAGCTGGCGGAGCAAATGTGGTATTTAGCAATAATGGTCCGCTTGTAAACGAAACCCATACTGCCGGCACAGCACCGGTAACCGTTGCACTTGCCGGCAACTATCAGATTAACTATAGTGTAAGCATAACCGTAGGTGTAGGTTCGGATATAGCTATTGCAGTAAATGGAACAGTAGATCCATCCACTCCGATTACGGCGTTGGCCACTACCGGTCAAGTAACCGGTCAGGCAATTTTGACACTTGCAGCAGGTGATGTCATTACACTTAGGAATAATTCCGCTACTCCGTTTACCCTGACTGCTTCACCTGAGGTTGGGGCACAAATGACTATTGATAAATTAGACTAATTTATTTTGCGTCCCTTGGCTACGTCCAAGGGACTTTCCTTTTATTTATCCAGAATGTTTCCCATAAAAAATAATTTTGAATATAAATATAGGGAGCATGTTTAATAAGGAGATTGAATAATGAAGGAGAAGGAAATAACCATAAGTTTATGCATGATTGTCCGTAACGAAGAGAACACAATTGCGCGCTGTCTTGATTCTGTCCAAGGGATTCCTGATGAAATAGTAATTGTCGATACAGGTTCCTCAGATCGTACGAAGGAGATTGTCAAAGAATACACTGCTAAGATTTTTGATTTTCCCTGGATTGATGATTTTGCGGCTGCCCGTAACTTCGCTTTCAGTCAAGCAACTATGGACTATATTTTTTGGCTGGATGCCGATGACGTTTTAGCGGGTCCGGATCGCGAGCAGTTTCTCAAGCTGAAGAAAAATATAGATTCCGTAATGGACGTCGTTAATATGCCCTACCTATTAGCGTTTGATCAGTCCGGTGCAGTTACTTTTAGCTTAAGAAGAAACCGTTTGGTCAAAAGGAGTAAGAATTTTCGTTGGATTGGGGCGGTGCACGAGTATTTAGAGGTCTATGGACCTGTCTTAAACTCAGATATTTGTGTAACACACAAAGGTACGGCAAGTAACGATTCTGAGCGCAACCTGAAAATATATGAGAAGCGTAAGGCCAGAGGAGAGTCCTTTTCGCCAAGAGATTTATTTTATTATGCCAATGAACTGTTTGATCATCAGTTTTATCAACGAGCGATTGAAACTTATCAGGAATTTCTAAAGACAGGACAGGGTTGGGTTGAGGATAACCTTTCTGCCTGTGGAAAACTTGCTCAATGTTTTGAGAAGTTAGGCCAAAAGGATAAAGAACTGGAATTTATTTTAAAATCGTTTGAATATGCACCCCCGCGGGCCGAGTTTTGCTGTCGCTTAGGTTATTATTTTTTGGGTGCTAAACAATATGAGAAGGGGATTTTCTGGTACAAACTGGCAACTCAGTTGGAAAAGCCTAAAGAGAGCTGGGGACCAATGATTGAAGCCTGCTGGACGTGGCTGCCCCATTTACAGTTGTGTGTTTGCTATGACCGCTTGGGTAAACATGAGTTGGCCTATATTCATAATGAGATTGCCAGGAAGTATCGCCCGGATAATACTCAGGTTCTGTACAATAAAAAGTATTTGGAGGGTGTTTTAGGATTACAGAAAGCTGCCGAAACGGGAGAAAACCATAATGGTCTGGTCAAAAACGGTGAGGAAAGGGATGAATAATTTGAGATTAAACTGGCATGAAGACTTTATCGTTCACCTGGCCGGCATTGTCCGCCCAAAGGTTTATGTCGAACTTGGATTATTCCAGTGTGCGCTTTTCAACCGGATAATTCCCTTTGCCGAACAATTAATTGGGGTTGATATCAGGGCGGAAGCCGCTAACTATATGCAGCAATCCCCGAATGCCCGCTTTTTTAAGGGGACGACACAGGAGTTTGCCAGGGAGATAGAGGCTAATCCTTTACGAATTGATATGTTGTTTATTGATGCTGACCATTCTCAGGCGGCAGTAATTCAAGACTTCCGGAATTTCTTTCCCTTTGTAGCTCCACACGGACTTATTCTGCTGCACGATACCCATCCTGGAAATGAGCAAATGATGCAACCGGAATGGTGTGGTACCGCTTATCTGGCTGCCGGAGAGTTATTGAAGGATACAGGATTGTATGAGTTAATGACGATACCGGTTTCACCCGGTTTAACAATATGCCGCAAGCGTCAGGTCCAATTGTCATGGCAGGAACAGTAATTCTATTCCATTAACAGGATACTTCATTAATCGGAGTATTTGGATTAATGAAATCAGGGATTGCACCAATAGATTTGAGGCAATCCCTGAATTATTTTGATTTCTATTTAAGATTAAGCAGGATGGTTTCTACCTGGGCTGCGGTCCGCTGCCAGGACCATGCTTGAGTGAAGAGCGGACCTGCGGCGGCAAGGGCCTGACGCTCGCTGTCGTTTGTTAATAAACGGGAGATAGCTGAACTCAGGCGTTGCAGGTCGCCGGGGGGAACTACCAGACAGTTCTTGCCATCTCTGATGTAATCACGGTTTCCCCCGCAATCAGTAGTTACCACTGCAGTACCGCAAGCCATTGCCTCTAGTGGAGGCAGGCCGAAAGCTTCAAAGTAGGAGGTATAAACAAAGAGATCCGCTTGAGCATATAATTGTGCCATAACGTGATCATTGGCAGCAGTCATAATCCGGCAAGGAACAGAACTTTTAAAAGCAGCTCCTTCCGGAAGCACAACAGTCAGATCAAAATTAATCTGATTTTTTAAAGATCCGGCAACTTGCAGAAACTCTGTCCCGCCTTTCCAAGTATAGCCGGAACCGGGGTCACGCATAATGTAAAAAATATTCTTCCTGCCTGTTTGCCCGGATAATTTAGGATAAGGATGAAAAATCGAGGTATCAACTCCGGCGGAGATCACTGTGCTGTCAAGGCCTGTTTCCTTGAGCAGGATCTGGCGATGCCATTGGGATATGGAGATAATAGGGGCCCCGATCAAATAGGTCTGTTTTGCAATCTCGGCATCGGGGACCCAGAGAGGTTCATATCCCAGACTCAGGCGGACTACACGGCCTTTTTCAGATGCCCAAGCCGGCCAAACTGTAAGATAGAAATTAGGCAGAATGAAGTCGGCTGCGGGAATGGCTGAAGGTACTAATTTTTCCACCCGTGTCAATTTAGTACGCAAAGGCCAGACCTGGGCTCCTTTTTGGGGCATAACGATTTCGACATCATGTCCTTTATCTGCAAGGGCATTAGCCAGATGACAAATAAACCGGGCTCCTCCCCCCGTTTCTAAACTCATGACTGGGAATACGATCTTCATTGTTTGTCCTCCTAGGTTTTGCATATCAAGTCTCATTAAAGATCAGGACAATTCTAATACTACAGAATATGCAACTTCAGCCGTAAATTGTGTATAATACGGTACTTCAGGAAAAATTTTGAATAACATAATAACAAACAATTAATCAGGAAGGATGCAAAGCTTTGACAGTAACTGTCGTAAACCATAAAGATTTTCTTGCTAAAATTAATGAACTTCTCTTGGGTTCCCATACGCTCTTAGATGTTGGTTGTGGTATCGGCGAGACTTTGAAAGAATTACGTTGCCCTGTGAAAATCGGAGTGGATGCTCATCGTCCCTACTTAGAAAATGCTGTCCAGGGCGAAAAATTCATAAAGATTAATTTCCTGGCGGAGCGTCTAAACGAAATTTTTCTGCCTAATTCGGTGGATAGTATTACTTTAATTGATGTCATTGAGCATTTTGAAAAGGAAGTTGCCCTCTCCGTTTTAAGCCAAGCGGAAGAGATTGCCGGCAGAAAAGTAATTGTCTTTACCCCAAGGGGGTTTTTTAAACAGGAAGAGGTTGATCATTGTAGTTTAGGGGGTGAGAGTTATCAACGGCACCGTTCGGGTTGGGAAGTAGAAGATTTTCAAACACTTGGCTACAATATTATAATTTTTTCTCAATTTCATGATCAAAAAAATTTAGCATTTCTCAAGACCTATGGTAAAAACGCTCAGCCAATTGACGCCTTACTGGCTTGGAAGGACTGCGGGTTTAAATCAGGATAACCGGAAAAGCAAAGCTTCAACCTGGTCTGCAGTGCGCCGCCAAGTCCAGGATTGAGCGAATTGAAGACCGGCTTGGGCAAGCTGATTCCGTTTTTGTTCCTGGGTTAAAAGTTGACGCAGGAGCATGGCCAGTTTTTTACTATCACCGGGGGAAACAATTAAACAGTTCTCTCCGTTTTTGGCATATTCCCGGTTGCCGCCGCAATCTGTGGTAACAACTGCCGTACCACAGGCCATTGCTTCTAAAGGCGGCATGGAAAATGATTCAAAATAGGAGGTTGATACGAAAATATCAGCCTGGGCATAGAAGCGGGCCATTTCGGCGTCAGAGTGAGCTTTTACTAGCTTATAGGGAAAGGGTGACTGATAATGTGCCCCTTCCGGAGTTACAACCTGGATCTCAAAGTCAGGAACTAACTTCTTTAAATAGCGGCAGGCTTGCCAAAAGTCTTCAGTACCTTTCCAGGTATAACCATGTTCTTTGGAGCGCAGGATGTAGGCAATAACCGGGTGTCCTGCAGATAAAGATATTTTAAGCTCAGGACGAAAAACAGTGGTGTCAACCCCGCCGGGTATTACGGTACTGTCACGTCCTGTTCCTTGTAAAATTTGTTGCCGGTGCCATTGGGACAGGGAAATTATCGGAGCATCTATCAAATAAGTTGTCCGGGCAATTTCTGCTTCTTTTACCCATAAGGGCTCATAACCGAGGCTGAGCCGGATGACCCGGCCCTTTTTGGATGCCCAGGCCGGATAAACTGTGGGATAAAAATTTGGCAGGATAAAATCGGCCGCTGGTATCGAATCCGGGGTAAGTTGCCTGACCCGGGTAATTTTCGTGCGTAAAGGCCAAGCCAGGGAGGCTTTTTCGGGAAGCACGATTTCCACAGTATGTCCTTTATCTGCAAGTTCATTAGCTAACTGATAGATAAAACGTGTACCTCCTACTTCCAGGCTTAGTACCGGGATCACAATTTTCATAGTAGGCTCTCCTCAAATTCAAAGTGTCAAATTCAGTAAATAGATAACCGGGGTGATAATAATTTTGGCTAAGGTTAGTTTAGTGTATGTTGCAACGGGCAGCTTAGTAGCATCTAAATCCCAATTTTACTTGAGAGGCAAACATAAACAAACACACGCTTTAATAGCTTAATTCATATGATATTTGGAAACTTGAGAAGGGAACTTCTGTGATGAAGATTATGACCATCTTGGGCACGCGTCCGGAAATTATTCGTTTAAGCCGGATTATTCCCGTTTTGGATGACTTATGTGATCATGTCCTCGTGCATACCGGTCAAAATTTTGACCGCAACTTAAACGACATCTTCTTTGCTGAACTAAAGCTGCGAACTCCCGATTATTTGTTAGACTGCCAGGCCCCGGCTCTAATGGCCCAAATTGGTGAGATCCTGAGCAGGTGTGAAGAAGTAATGCTTACGGAAAGGCCGGACCGCTTACTCATCTTAGGTGATACCAACAGTGCCTTAACGGCAATGGTAGCTAAACGGCTGCGGATTCCGGTTTACCACATGGAGGCGGGTAACCGCTGTTATGACGACCGGGTACCGGAGGAAATTAACCGGCGGGTTGTTGATCATTGCAGTGATATTTTACTGCCTTACACGGAACGGAGCCGGGCTAATTTGCTTCGTGAAGGTATTAATGGGGAACGTATTTATGTCACAGGTAATCCGATCCGGGAAGTTCTTAATTATTACTCAGACAGGATTAAACAAAGCCAAATCTTGCAGAAGTTAAGAGTAACTCCGCAAGGCTTTTTTTTAGTAACCTTACACCGGGCTGAAAATGTTGACGACGGGGAACGACTGGCCAAATTCTTGACGGCCTTGCAGAGGTTATATGTTGAATACGGTTTGCCGCTTATTTGCAGTCTCCATCCCCGTACCCGTTCCCAGTTGGAAAAGCAAGGCAAGACCCTTGACGGAACCGGAATCAGGGCAGTGAAACCTCTGGGCCTGTTTGATTTTGTGTTTCTGGAGCAAAATGCCTTCTGTGTCTTGAGTGACAGCGGGACAGTTCAGGAGGAGTGTTGTATTTTCAAAATTCCTAATGTAACCTTGAGAGATGTGACAGAGCGCCCTGAGACATTAGAAGCGGGGGGCAACCTGCTTGCCGGCTGTGAACCGGAGGCCATTCTGCGGGCTGTGAAAATTGTTTTAAGTCAGGGAGCAGACTGGGCGCCTCCTCCGGAATACCTGGCAGCAAAAGTCAGCCGGAAAGTGGTAAAAATTGTTTTGGGCGGTTAATTAATTTAGGGGTTTGGGCAAGAAGGTTGGCACGCTTGTCAAAAAATGGAATAGGATAATATTGAGATGAGATAAAATGGATGGGCAAGCCTGAAGGAGTGTAGGCTTTGAAGTTATTAATTTTCGGAATAGATGCTGCAGATCCCGATATTATCTTAAACAATCGTGATATTTTGCCGAACCTGGATAAGTTGTGCAGGCTTGGGTCTTATGGCCGGGTACAAAGTCTTGTTTATTCCTGTGATATCTGGACTTCTTTTTATACCGGTTTAAAGCCGGAAAAACATGGGGTTCAGTACTTGCGTTTGAGTAATCCTTTGGCTAACCGGCCGGTTAATTTAACAGCACCCTATTATTTATGGAATACACTTAACCAACAAAGCTTAAGTTTTGGAATGATCGAGGGTCTGTTTACCTATCCTGCCCCGGTTGTTGACGGTTTTTTCTGGAGCGGCAAACCGAGGCTGGGGGATAATTATACGTATCCGGCTGCTTTAAAGAAGCTAATAACCGAAGGATATCCCAAGGATTTGCTGCCTCCGCCAATTTCTGCCTATGGAATCAAGGAACCCTTTGCTTCGGCCCCTGTAGAAAAGTTGCAGAAAATCCTGAGACAAAACTATTTTGCGGAATACCCGGAGCATTTGGCCCGTAAGTTAAGCTGGTACAGGAAAAAAATTCGCCAGTTATACGAATTATATCCGGTTAAGGTTTTATTTTATTACACTACAGACCTTGATCTTTTTGGACATTTCACCCAACACCCGGCCTGTCTGCCGACAATCCTTCGAACCTATCAGGTGCTGGACCGTTTCCTCGGTGAAGTGATGGGGGATTGTAACCCCGAATCTGTCCTTTTTCTTTCCGATCATGGGATGCAGCCGACTGCCAAAGTCTTTGACCCTAAGAATCCGGCCAGCGTAATGGTTGGAGATTATCAGGGTTGTGTACGGATCTTACCTGATGGCACTTATGTGACTCCCTGGACTAATCAAAGCCTGGCCACAGGGGTCCATTCGGATATAGGTTTTTATGCTTTTTGCGGACCGCAGCTCAAAGATAATTTTTATAGTGATATTAATTATCTTCAGGTTTATCCGGCTATTTTACAGGCACTCGGGTTAATCGTCCCTGCTCATGTTGAGACAAACCTTCCCGATATTTTTGAATGTTTCAGCCGGAAACGGGCTGATAGTTATCCCAAGCTCCAGTGGGCTAACGATCAAGGACTATTAGAAAGTTTATTGTCTTTTGCTGATTTGAAACCGGAAGATGAAGTTCTGGATTTGGGGACGGGTACAGGCTTGGTTGCTGCGGCCCTGCAAAAAAGGTCAATTAAGGTAACCGGAATCGATTCTTCTTTGGCTATGATCGAAAAGGCCAGGCAACTGCATCCCGACTTAAATTTATGCCAGGCAGATATCCGGGCCTTGCCTTATGCGGGCGGAGTGTACAATAAAGCCATTGCCCGAATGGTATTGCACCATATAATAAGCGAGCTGCCTAAGGCTATGGCTGAAATTTTTCGGGTACTGAGGCCAGGCGGCCAGGTAGTAATTTGTGAAGGGATCCCCCCTTTGCCGGAATTACTGCCGGATTATCAAAAGATTTTTTCCCTAAAAGAAGTAAGGTCTTGTTTTTTACCCAAAGATTTACGTGATTTATTAAGGCAAGCCGGTTTTGTGGAAATTGAAGAGGAAACGTTTGTCGTTCCCCAGGTTAGTGTAGGTAATTGGCTGGAGCAAAGTTGTCTGCCTGAGCTTACCCGAAAAGAAATCTTCAGGCTTCATGCACAGTCCAGCCAACGCTTTAAAGAAGCCTACAAACTGCTTAAAACTGACAAAGATATCTTTATAGATATGACTTTTTTACTAATCAAAGGCAAAAAACCACTTAAATCAAGGACTAAATGATAATGGGCGGTTGTTAACAATTTAACAACCGCCCATTATCATTTGTTTAAACCGGTAAATTCAGTTCTTTAGGAACTAACCGGTGTTCGGTATTGATATTACCGGCTGCGTCTTTTCCCCAAACGGAGATTTCCACTCCTGTTCCGGTAATCTCAAATTGAAATTCGAAAATATCAAACTGGGAAAAATAGTTGCGGATGCTTACTGCGTCCGGGGCCAAAGCAAGCAACTCCAAAACGTAGGGGGTCTTTATTCCGCCGCTTACATAGTAACCGGTTATCCGGACAGCAGCCGGCAAAAGGGTATCATTTATAAGCAGCACATCAAGCGCTGCACTCGGCCTGATTCCGGCAACAGAGGGATTGTCTACCAGACCGGTAGTTAATAATGCCATACAGCCCAGCCTCCTTTTCTTTAGCTGGTCTATTATATGGACGGCAAGTACCTTTTGGGTGTCACAAATTTCTTAATATCAATATAGTCACCTTATTCCTGAAGCTGATTGTTGTGTCAGCAGGGAGAGGACTGGCATAACTTATAGTGATGAGCTTGGGGAAGGATGGAACAGATGAAAATTTGCGTAGTTGGTTTGGGTAATATTGGTTTTAATCTTTTCATTTACCTTTGCCAAAAATTTTTTGGTGAAGTTATAGGTGTAGATGTGAATGAGAGGAGAATCAAAGAATTAAGAAATGAGGGTTATAATGTAACATCGGATTACCGGAGTTTAACAGGCATTGATGTTTGGCTGATGGCGCCTTCGACAGGTGATCAGGGAGAGAACTTATTTAGCGCTTTGGAACAGATGATAATTCGTCCCGGTTCTTTAATTTCAATTGAATCTACTTTGCCTCCGGGAACAATGCAGCGGGTTCGCAGCTATCTGGAACAGCAAAGAGGGTTAGAAATAGGAAGCGGGATTTTCCTGATCCATGTACCTCACCGGGTAATGTTTGGAATAGATAAAACCGTCTGTGATACCCCGCGGGTGATGGGAGCGTTTACAAGTGCCTGTCTGGAAAAGGGACGTCAGTTTTATGCTTCCTTGGTCCCCCGCTTGATTGAAGTAGCTGATGTCCGGGTGGCTGAGTTGTCAAAGGTAGTTGAGAATGTTAAACGTTATCTTGATATAGCTTTTGCCCAGGAAATTTACCGCTATTGTCTTGACGAGGGAATAGATTTTACCGGTTTAAGACTGGCCGTCAACAGTAAAAGTAATGTGGAACTCCTGGGTACAGACTGGGGCATTGGCGGCGAGTGCCTGCCCAAGGATATGGGTTTTTTACGGACTGTTTGTCATTCAGCTTTACTGGCAGGGGCGGAACAGGCCGATCAAGAGTACAGGGAGAGAATTATCCAACAGGTAGGCAGTAATAAGAAGGTCTTAATCAGGGGTTTAAGTTATAAAGAGGGGGTCAAGGATCTGAAGCATAGCCGGGGGGTCGATTTGGTCAGGGCGCTGGAAGCGGCAGGGAATGACGTCTGGGTAGAGGATCCCTTGTTTACTCCTGAGGAACTGCAGAGAGAGGGTTTCAAGCCCTATCAGAAAGGCGGTCAGGATAAGGGAAAACAGGAAAAGGCAGGGGAATGGATAGTATTAGAGCGGCAAAAGGCCTTAGACCTTCACTAAAAGAAAAAGGAGCAAAAGCAGATGGCCAAAATATTAGTAACTGGGAGTAAGGGTACTTTAGGTTCACGCTTGGTGGAAGTACTCAAAAAACGGGGGCATGAGGTTTGGGAAGTAGATTTGCAGCATCATCCCGGGGAAAAGTACCTTCGGGCGGATATTGCAGAATACCGGCAGTTGGAACGTGTTTTTGAGCAGTCATATGATTATGTTTTTCATCTGGCGGCTGAATTTGGCCGGATTAACGGGGAAGAATACTACGATACTCTCTGGAAGACGAATGTTATTGGGACACGCAATATTCTGGAATGGCAGGTAAAGAAAGGTTTTAAACTGATTTTTACCAGTTCTTCGGAGATTTACGGAGAAACTGCCGAACCCTTGCTGAGTGAGGATTTACCTGATAAGAAAACCATTATTCAGCACAATGATTATGCCTTGACCAAATGGGTTAATGAAGTTCAAGTCCTGAATTTCGAAAAAAGATTTAATTCCCCGATAGTCCGGCTGCGGTTGTTTAATGCTTATGGCCCCGGAGAATATTATCACCCTTACCGGAGTGTGGTTTGCCTGTTTATCTACCGGGCCCTCAAAAGTATTTCTTATGATGTATTCGAGGGATATTCCAGGGTTTTCATGTATGTAGACGACCTGATTCCGACGCTGGCCAATGTCGTTGAATTCTATAAGGCCGGAGAAGTCTATAATATCGGCGGGACTGAATACCGTAGTGTCCGGGAACTCAGTGAACTGGTACTCAAACTTACCGGGGGCAATCCTGATCTTGTGCGTTACCTGCCGGAGGATAAACACAATACTGTCAGTAAACGTCCCGATATCCGCAAGGCCGTTGCGGAGCTTGAACACGCTCCCCATATTTTATTGGAAGAGGGACTTCCGCAAACGGTTGCTTGGATGAAAGCAGTATATGGAAATAAGTCATGAGGATGGGGGTAAGTTTATGAACACAGCAGCGAAAGTGAGTGTAATTATACCTACCTATAATCATGAAAGTTATATCCGGGAAGCAGTGGGCAGTGTCCTGGGCCAGACATATCCCAATATTGAGATTCTGGTTGTGGATGACGGTTCAACCGATCAGACGAAAAAAGTTTTAGCCCCCTATCTCTCAAAGATTAACTATATATATAAAGCAAACGGCGGGACAGCGAGTGCCCTGAACACCGGGATTGCCGGAGCAACGGGCCGGTATATCAGCTGGTTAAGTGCTGATGATGTTTTTCGGCCTCAGAAAATTGCCAGGCAAGTGGCTAAAATGGAAAGTGGACCTGATTTGGGTTTTATCTATTCCAGTTTTGCCGTGATAGACGCTCTGGGAAGGATCCAATATGAGATCCATTCCCCATATTACAGTAATAAAAAGGATATGGTCCTAAAGCTGGCTGAAGGATGTTTTATTAACGGGTCAACGGTTATGATGCGTAAAGCCGCCTTGGAAAAAGCCGGGGGGTTCGACGAGAGTTTAGCACAAGCCCATGATTATGACTTGTGGCTCCGGTTGATCCATGCTTTCCCTGTCGGGTTTCAGGATGAGGTTTTGCTTAACTACCGCTGGCATGGAAAAAACATGAGCCAACAACCGGATAAAGCCTGTGAACAGGAGGTTAACCGCAGGGCCAAAAAACTGTTCCCTGAGTGGTTGGGAACCGGAAACTAACTGAATTAATCCCTGAAGTAATAATGGACAGCAGACCTGTCCATTATTACTTTAACAGTATTTTCTTATTCCGGATTGTTTTCTATATTAAAGAAAGAGGGTATAATTATTAAAGATAATATTTAGAATAATGTGTAAATTATGATTTGATTTTTGTCCAGCGTTCACTGTCACGCAGCCGGTATTTTTCCATCATACTGGTAAAAGCTTTTTCCAGGTCAATTTCCAGAGAATTGGCCAGGCAGATGATAACAAACAGGATATCGGCCATTTCCAAAGCCAGGTCTCCTTCAGGTTCGCTTTGTTTTTTGGGTTTTTGTCCGTAGCGATGATTGATTTCGCGAGCCAGTTCCCCCAATTCCTCGGTTAATCTGAGCATCATGGAACTGGGTTCCCAGTAGCCTTCCTCAAATTGTGTTATCCACTCATCAACTTGCTTTTGCCAGTCTTTTATCTCCATAGTTTGCTCCTCCTTAATATTTTCAGGATCTCCCTTTATTTTTATGTTATTTTAAAATAAAATTAGCTGATTAGCTAAAAAAATTGTATAAAAATATATTTAGGCAAGGTTTTTTGGGTTTAAATGTAGAATTTTTCAGGAAGATATTCTTGGGTACCAGGTGAATATTACATTAAGGAGGACAGCCGTGTCGGAATTATTAGTGCTGATTCGTTCTTTTGACTGGAGTAGCGCAATTGATATAACTGTAGTAGCAATCGTGTTCTATCAATTGCTTATGCTTATTAAAGGCACAAGGGCAGTCCAACTCTTAAAAGGCCTTTTTGTTCTTCTTGTTGTATCATATTTTTCCCGTAATTTACATCTGGATACTATTTATTGGCTGCTTGACCAGGTCTGGAAAATGTTGTTTGTAGCCATCCCTATAATTTTTCAGCCGGAATTGCGCCGGGCTTTGGAACAATTAGGGAGGGGCAGATTCTTTAAAACCCATCCTTTGACCCTGGGCGCAGAAGCTTTTCTGCTTTTAATTGAGGAACTGGTACGCTGTACTCAGGTTTTGGCCAAGAACCGGATCGGGGCTTTGATTGTTCTTGAACGGGAAACGGGAATTCAGGATTACATAGAAACAGGTATTAAAATTGACGGGATGGTTTCTTCCGAATTTTTAGTTAATATCTTTATCCCTAATACACCATTACACGATGGCGCTGTTATTTTACGCGGGGACAGGGTAGCCGCAGCCGGTTGTTTTTTGCCGCTCTCAGAAAGTCGGAATATAGAAAAAGAATTAGGCACCAGGCATAGGGCGGCAATCGGTTTAAGTGAGGTTTCGGATGCGGTTGTTATTGTTGTTTCAGAAGAAACCGGGGCTGTTTCAGTAGCAATTAACGGCAAATTAACGCGTTTTCTTGACGATAAAATGTTGCGGGAGTTATTAATGAGGGAATTGCAGGTGAATTCAATCTCCTCCTTTACCATCCCGTTTTGGAGGTGGTAGTTAATGGGCGGGCTGAGAAATTTGGGTCAGATACTCAAACGGAATCTTGGTTATAAGATTGTTTCCGTATTTTTTGCTCTGCTTTTCTGGATTTGGGTCAGTTATAATGGAATTAATGGTTCGCAGAGTGTGGATCAACCTTTAACTGTACCACTGGTAACAAAAAACTTGCCTGCTAATTTGGTTGTAATGTCAAAATTACCTTCAATAAAGGTTTATTTAAAGGGTAATTCACCTTTAAATGTCAAAGATTTATCAGCTTATGTCGATCTGTCGGGCGGAACCGCCGGGGAAAATGATTATCCGGTGGCTATGGATATTTTACCGACCGGGATCCAGGTTTCGGAAATAGTGCCGGCCAATATTTCGATCAAACTTGATGCGATTGAGGAAAAGGTTTTACCGGTGGCAGTCAATATTTCCGGCAGCCCTAAAGAGGGATTTGTTGCAGGTGAGCCAATAGTTAAACCTTCGGCAGTTAATGTCCGCGGGCCTGCAACCCTGCTGGATACCCTGGAAAAAGTAACCGTTGAGTTAAGTGTAGCAGGGGCGGCAGACTCCCTGCAAATCACTCGTCCGGTATTGTTTCGGGATAAATTAGGCAAACCGGTTTATGGACCTGATCCAACTGTAGATATCTTACTGGCTTCACCGAATAATGTCGAGGTAATTATTCCTTTGCGGCCGGCAAGCCTGGCCAGTAAAGAGATTCCTTTACAAGTGACAAGTACCGGAACACCGGCGAAGGATATGGTTTTACGTTCGCTCTCAGCGGTCCCCAACAGTATTCAAATCTGGGGGCCTGCCGAGTCTTTAAAGGGGATTGAGTTTGTCTCCGTCAAACCGGTTGATATTACCGATCTTAAGGAAGACAAGACTTTTTCAATTTCCGTAGATATGTTGTCATTACCTAAAGGGGTTACCGTGGCAAGCGGAACTAATTTTACGGTTTTGGCTGAAATTGGACCGGGTATAAGCCAAAAGACCTTAAGCGGAGTTGCAATTACCGTTAAAAACGTCGCAACCGGCCTGGATGTTGATCCCGCCCTCCCGGCTGTTGAGGTTATTGTCCAGGGTACACCCGAGGTCCTTAATTCCCTTACCCCGGAGCAATTACAATTATGGGTTGACGCCGCCGGTTTAGCTGCCGGCAATTACCCCAACTGTAAAGTTTTCTGGCAGCTTCCGCCGGGGGTGGAAATAGTTTCAATCCCACAGGTTGATTTAAATTTAAAGGCCCACACGACATAAGTTAAAAGCACTCTGTTGTTCACATAAGGAGAGACTTGGTTTGGATTTTATCTGGACGGATTTACGCCTGCCGGTGGAAGAGCCTGAAAGTTTGCTACTTCCGCTCCTGGCCCGGAAGCTGAAAGTCCCTGAAAAGAATATTTCCGGTTTGCGGCTGTTGCGCCGGGCTGTGGACGCCCGGAAGAAACCTTATTTGTTCTTTGTTTACACAGTCTCATTTTCCCTGAGTTTATCGCCAAGAGAGCTCCAAAAGCTTAGATCCCGGGTATCCGGGCTGAAAGAAGTCCTGCGGGAAGAACCGGCTGCGGAAATAAGGCCGCAGAAAAAGCTGAAGAATCGCCCGGTTGTTATTGGCAGCGGTCCCGCAGGTTATTTTGCCGCCTTGGTTTTAGCACGTAAAGGCTACCGGCCTTTGGTTGTCGAACGGGGGGATGCCATAGATGAACGGACAGTGAAAGTCCGGAATTTTTGGCAAAGGGGTGATTTTGATCCGGAAAGCAATGTGCAGTTTGGTGAAGGCGGGGCAGGCACCTTCTCTGACGGTAAATTGACAACGCGGATTCAGGACCGCCGGATCAGCCTGGTTTTGGAAACTTTTGTCCGTCACGGCGCCCCGGCCCAAATCCTTTTTCTGACGAAGCCGCACGTGGGTACCGATTTATTAAAAGGTGTGGTTAAGAAAATCCGGGGGGAAATTGAATCTTTAGGCGGGGAAGTCTGGTTCAGGTCAAAAATGACCGCCGTCAGAAATACCGCCGGACGCCTGGAGGGCCTGCAGATCAATAGTCAGGAAACTCTGGCAGCCGAAGCTGTTATTCTGGCTGTGGGACACAGCGCCCGGGATGTCTATCAAATCCTTGCCGGAGAAGGCATAGCTATGGAGAGTAAGGCTTTTGCTCTGGGAGTAAGGATTGAACATCCCCAGAAATTAATCAATATAGCTCAATATGGTGCGGAACAACACCCGATTCTGGGAGCGGCGGATTACCGGTTGACATATCAGGATTCCCTTACCGGGCGGGGGGCCTATACTTTTTGTATGTGTCCGGGAGGACAAGTTGTCGCGGCAGCCTCTGAGCAGGGTGGGGTTGTGACCAACGGAATGAGTGAATTTCAAAGAAACAGCGGGAAAGCAAACAGTGCCTTGGTAGTAACGGTTGGAACCGGGGATTATTCCTCCAATGATCCTTTGGCCGGGATAGAGTTTCAGCGTCAATGGGAGCATCTGGCCTATCAGGCCGGCGGGAATAACTACCTGGCGCCCGCTCAGACTGTCCCGGATTTTTTAGAGCACAGAGAGAGTACTGAATTTGCTTTGGAACCAAGTTATCAGCCCGGGATCGTTGCCTGTGATTTACACACCCTGCTCCCCAAGGAGGTTGGAGGGGTATTGGAACGATCGCTTTTGGCTTTTGAAAGTAAGATCCGGGGATTTTCAGGCCGGGAGGCAACTTTGACCGGGGTAGAGACCCGGACGAGCGCCCCGCTCAGGATTTTGCGGAATGAACAAGGTGAATCTGTAAATTTTGCCGGGCTTTTTCCGGCCGGTGAAGGGGCGGGATATGCCGGTGGGATCATGAGTGCCGCGGTGGATGGGATCCGGGCTGCAGAATCTTTGATGGCTAAATATGCTCCGTCAGAATAAACATTATCAGGAGCATAATTTTACAGAGGATTTCAAGAGGGAGAGGAGTCGAATAATTTGGGCCGATTATTTGGTACCGATGGAGTACGTGGAATAGCTAACCGGGAATTAACACCTGATTTAGCTTTTCGTTTGGGACAGGCGGGGGCATATGTTTTAAGCAAAGAACATCCCCATCCCCGTATCGTCATCGGTAAAGATACCAGGATTTCAGGTGATATGCTGGAGGCCGCATTAATTGCCGGGATCTGTTCGGTAGGCGCAGATGTTTTACAGGTAGGAGTTTTACCGACACCGGGAATAGCCTTATTGACCCGCCAGTTGGCTGCTAATGCCGGAGTTGTTATTTCAGCGTCTCATAATCCTTTCGGGGACAATGGTATTAAATTTTTCTCTGCGAGCGGCTATAAATTACCGGACTCGGTGGAAGAGGAGATCGAGAATATAGTCCTCGCTGACGGCAAGCCCTGGGAAGTTGTTATTGGAAAAGAAATCGGCAGGCTGATCAGGGTTCCTGATGCTGAGCGGCGTTATATAGATTTTTTGAAAAATACCTGCGGAAGCCTCAGTGGCCTGAAAGTAGTTCTGGATTGTGCCAATGGGGCGGCGTTCGCGGTAGGGCCGCTTGTTCTGAAGGAACTGGGGATTGAAGTAATTCCGCTCTATAATAATCCCGACGGCCGGAATATTAATGCCGGCTGCGGCTCTACGCATCCACAGAATTTGCAGCAAGCTGTATTAGACTATGGGGCGGATTTGGGGCTGGCTTGTGATGGTGATGCAGACCGCTTAATAGCTGTTGATGAAAAGGGACAGCTTGTTGACGGGGATTTCATCATGGTTATCTGTGCTTTAAACCTGAAAGCCAAAGATAAATTGGCCGGTGATGCGGTTGTTGTTACAGTGATGAGCAATTTAGGCCTCCATCAGGCCTTAAAAGGGGCAGGAATCAAAATTTATGAGACTCAGGTCGGTGACCGTTATGTTATGGAAGAATTATTGAATACAGGGGCAAAATTGGGTGGGGAACAGTCAGGACATATAATACTGTTAGAACATAATACTACCGGAGACGGTTTGCTGACGGCTTTACAATTACTGACTGTTGTCAAAGAGCAAAACCGGCCGCTATCTGTTCTGGCAGCTCAAATGAAGAGGTTGCCGCAAGTGCTTATTAATACCAGAGTGCTTGATAAGGATAAAGTGATGACTGATAGTGAAGTTCTGGACAAAGTAGCCGAAGTAAAAAAACTTTTGGGTGACAGCGGCAGGATTTTAGTTCGTCCCTCGGGAACCGAGCCTTTGCTGCGGGTCATGGTTGAGGGGCCTGATGAAACCCGGTTAAAAGAATTGGCTCAGGCAGTGATTGAGACTATCCGCTGTTGTGACGGCAAATAAAGGAGCAGGATCCAGAATCCGCTCCTTAACAACCAATTGAGGGAAGATGTAAAAAAAAGCTGGAAATTTCTCGGAAACAGAGTATAATTATTCGTATCATTACGGTGAGATATATCATATAATACAGTGTATGAAGGTAGAAGTTTAATCAACGGTTAATCAGTTTTAGGCAAATATATAAAGCGCCAGGACCATCTTCGATATCCGGTATTTGATATTCGATGATCGAAACGGAGATCGGACAATTGGTTGACGAGGAAGAGGGTTATCGAAAAATTCGGCGGATCCCTCTCGGTGTCTTGCCATCGTAAGGCTTGTCACAAAGCCGGGGAGCAATTTCCGGGACAAAAGCAAGCTAGCAAGACAAGGGAAAAGTATGTTGGTATACATCTGGTCCCTTGCTTTAGAGTGCTTAAAATGTGATCGACCGGACAAGATTAGTCTGCCGGGCGATTTTTTTTTGCGAATATGAAAGGGGAGAGATTGTTATGTGCGGAATTGTTGGCTATATTGGTAAGCAAGCTGTTGTTCCCGTTTTGGTGGCCGGCCTGAAAAAGTTGGAATATCGGGGGTATGATTCTGCCGGAGTGGCGGTTTTAGAGGAAAATGGGATCAAGGTTTGTAAAAGTGTAGGCAGATTAGCTGACCTGGAGAAAAAGCTGGGGGCAGACTATTCTGATGCGACAATTGGAATCGGACATACCCGCTGGGCGACCCATGGGCGCCCGTCGGACCTGAACGCTCATCCTCATTCTGACTGCAGTGGGGATTTTGCTGTTGTTCATAACGGGATTATTGAGAACTACCTGGAATTGAAAGAATGGCTGATCAAGCAGGGCCATCAGATTGTTTCAGAGACGGATACGGAAGTGCTTCCTCATTTAGTCGAACATTTTTATAAGGGCGATTTGGTAGAAGCAGTTCGTCAGGTTTTGACTAAAGTACGCGGTTCTTTTGCCATGGTGGCGCTAAGCAGGAATAATGAGGAACACCTGGTGGTGGCCCGGAAAGACAGTCCGCTGGTGATTGGCCTGGGACAAGGAGAGTATTTTGTTGCCAGTGATATTCCGGCAATTTTAAACTATACCCGGCAAACCTATATTTTAGCCGACGGTGAGATCGCCGTAATTGACAGGGACGGAGTCCAGGTTACAGATTTCCAGGGGAAGCCGATTAAGAAGGAAATTTTCGAAGTCAATTGGGATGCGGTAGCAGCCGAAAAAGGCGGCTTCGAACACTTTATGCTTAAGGAGATTTTTGAACAGCCCCGGGCCTTAAAAGACACGCTGACCGGGCGTTTAAATCATAATGGAGTAATATTGCAGGAAGTTGATTTGACGGCCGAAGAGGCTGCCAGCATAGACAAGATCTTTATTGTGGCCTGCGGGACAGCCTGGCATGCCGGGTTGGTCGGCAAAATCCTGATCGAACGCTGGGCCCGGATCCCTGTTGAAGTTGATATTGCTTCCGAGTTCCGTTACCGTTCCCCCTTGATTGATGATCACACTTTAGTTGTTGTTATCAGCCAATCCGGTGAAACGGCGGATACTTTGGCAGCTTTGAGGGAAGCTCAAAAGCAGGGTGCCCGTGTAGTAGCTGTGACAAATGTGGTTTCCAGTTCAGTTGCCCGGGAAGCAAATGATGTAATTTATACCTGGGCCGGTCCGGAAATCGCTGTCGCTTCGACCAAGGCCTATACCACTCAATTGGAAGGAATGGTTTTGCTGGCCCTGTTTTTAGCTGAGGCCAGAAGCAGTTTGTCCTTAGAGAAGATTAGTGAAATTATTGCAGCTCTCAAGGAAATTCCTGCCCAGGCCCAGGAAATTCTGGACCAGGTGAGCATTATCAAGGATTTGGCGCAAAGCTTTACCGAGATTGACGATGTGTTTTTTATCGGCCGCAGCCTGGATTGGTCTGTTTCAATGGAAGGTTCCCTGAAGCTAAAAGAGATTTCCTATATTCATGCTGAAGCTTATGCCGCAGGTGAGTTGAAACATGGCACCCTGGCCTTGATTACAGAAAATACGCCTGTGATTGCCTTGGCGACTCAGATGGAAGTGTATGAAAAGACTGTCTCCAATATCAAAGAAGTTAAAGCGCGTGATGCCAAAGTGATTGGCCTTACCTTTAAAGGTAATAATGATTTGGCTAAATCTGTGGACCAGGTTATATATATTCCTGAGACTATCGCTGAACTTTCCCCGATTCTGGCAGTGATTCCCCTGCAATTGCTGGCATATTATGCCTCAGTGGCCAGGGCCTGTGATGTCGATAAACCAAGAAATCTGGCGAAGAGCGTGACTGTGGAATAGGCTGTTATATAAAAAGCCTTTGCAGTAGTAGTTGTATAAAAAGTATGAACTGAAAAATAAAAAGATTAAACAAACCACTTCTGTAGTTTCGATAATGCCAGGGGTGGTTTTTTATGGCAAAGAGGAAAAGAACTATATATTTACAATTTTATTTAAAAATTTGTTCTTTTGTCTATACAATTTGCTATAAAAGGATTATTATGGTTGAAGTTAAAAAAT